>JBBRVS010000023.1:0-40821 GCA_038246645.1 Pyrinomonadales bacterium | reverse complement strand
TCAGAACCGTTCGCGGTAGCGAATGGTTGAACTTCAGCAATAAGTCTTATTCTATAAAACTTAAACCATCTGCTACCGCAGACGGTTCTGACTCTGACTTGAGCCGTCAACTCAAACTTGACTAAGCACTACTAAGCTGGAGAGTAAAACTAAGCACCAATGGATAATTAAAAATGGATAATGGATAATGTCAGAAAACTCTTAAATTCTCTTAAATCTGATGTTTAAAGGGATTTTTAGAATTTTCATAATATCTTAAAACTTTTGCTCACCTGCTTATTAAATTTACACTAAAATCTTTACAACATTCTACAAATCAATTTTGATAAAACCCCGAATAAATCGAATTTTTAGCGAATGCCAATGGCAAAAAAAACGAAAAGCTGAATTCTCAAATGTTAATTGTCCGCGATTTTTAATCAGAACACTAAACTCTACTTAAATGGTTGTACTGGGAATTTAGTGGAAACACCATAATTTAATCACTTCGGGGTGAGGAGACGGAGCGAATGAGATGCGCTAATCGCTTATTTACAAGATATTTCGCTATATAATCAAAAGTTATGTTTTTTTTCTTTTGATGCGGTCCCATTAAATTCCCAGTAGAACCACTTAAATAATAAAGAGAAACGTTTCTCCAGAAAATCCCGGAAAAATTCGCCAAAATAAATCAAACATTGTAAGATTAAAACAGCTTCTAAAAGCTGAAAAATCCTGCCAATTAACAGTTTCTTTGTCTCATATGCGCGGAATCAACGGAATAGCTTATTCAACTAAATCAAATAACCAATCCGGTAAAAGCGTTTTAGGGAAAATGCGTGATGTTTCGGATCAACGCCGTCCTGATGACGTTCGGCTCGAATTATCAGAAAAGGCTCGATGATCGGACATCAGATGCAAGTTTGGAAAATAAAAACGGGGCAAAATCAGCGGCGGAATGAACGAAAAAAAATTCAAAGTCATAATTTTAACGCACGGCAATCCGAATCTTCTGCTCGAACTTTTAGCGAAACTCGAAGGGGTTGAAATCGCGGGAGTTTTTGTCGAAACCGGAACTCAGCCGGAAAGAAGTTTTACGGAAAAATTCAAGCGTTCGATAAAATATGACGGCTATTTGAAAACTTTGAAAAAATTCGGTGTGAAAATTGTCGGCAAAACCGAAGGCGCGGAAGACCTGGAAACCGTTCGCAAAAATCAGGAAGAACTCGCTGAATTTGCTGAAAAATTAAAAATTCCGATTCAAAAGGTCGAAAATTATCACAGCGCGGAGGCGAAAAAACTTCTGCGCGAATCGGACGCGGATTTGGGAATTCTTTACGGGACGAATATTATCAAAAAGGAAGTTTTTTCAATTCCCAAAAAAGGCTCGATCAATGTTCATCAGGGTTTTGCGCCGGATTATCGCGGCGGACCTTCGGTTTTCTGGGAACTTTTCAACGATGAAAAAGAAGTCGGCGTAACGGTTCATTTCGTCGCGGCAAAGGTTGATACGGGCGATGTGATTTTGCAGAAAAAGTTTCCGCTTCGATATGATTTCGAGAAATACGGCTTGGATTACGAAAATTTTCTGGAAGATTTTCGTGAAAATCTGAAACAGCCGATGGCGGAAATGATCGCCCGCGCCGTAGGGCAAATTGCCGCCGGGACTGAAAATAGAATCAAACAGGATTTATCAATCGGAAAACGCTATCGTTTGCCCGTAAAATCTGAAAAAGATGCGATGTTGAGAGTTTTAAAGGAAAGGCAAAAAGGTAATAAAAGGTAAAAGGTAAAACATTTTTTTGAAAAAGAAGATTCTAAAAACAATTTATAAACTCGGCGGGTTTGCTCCGTTTCACCGGATGAGCCGCGATAAGGTTTTGATTTTGACGTATCATCGCTTTTCGAGTGAAAAACATCCTTTCAAAATTTCGACGGAAGAATTTGCGGCGCACCTCGAATATTTGAAAAAATATAACCGCGTTTTGTCTTTGAATGAAATTGCCGAATCGCTCGAAACGGGCGAAAAACTGCCGCCGAATTCGGTTGCCATCACGATTGACGACGGTTACGCGGATGCCTGCGAAATTGCTTTTCCGCTTTTGAAAAAGTCCGGTTTTCCGGCGACGCTTTTTGCGATCACGGATTTTTTGGAAGGGAAAATCTGGCTTTGGACGGATAAAATGCGGTTTGTTTTATTGAGAACAAAATCGGAAAAACTGCGCGTCCGGTTTGAAAATTACGATCCGATAGAAAAGAATTTGACCAACGAAATCGAAAGATTAAAACTGGCGGATCGGGTGAATTCGGTTTTGAAAAAATTGCCGAATGCGGAAAAGGAAGCGAAAATTCTGGAAATTGCCGGGTCATTAGATGTCGCAATCCCCGAAATTCCGCCGGCTGATTATGCGGCTTTAAGTTGGGACGCGGCGCGCGAGATGAATGCGAATAATTTAAGCATCGAATCGCACACCGTAACGCATCCGATTTTAACGAATATAGACGAAAAGCAGCTTGATTTTGAACTGCGGGTTTCAAGGGAAAGACTAGAAAATAATTTAAGTAAAAAGGTCGAAATATTTTGTTATCCGAACGGCGCGTTTAACGAAAATGTCCGGCAAGCGGTTGAAAATTCGGGTTATAAATGCGCCGTTACGACGCGTTACGGTTTTGTCGAAAAAGCGGAAAATAAATTTTTGCTGAGTAGAATAGACGCTTTATACAGTATTGAGAATTTCGCCCAGAGCGTCAGCGGTTTTGAGGCGATGAAACAAAGAATAAGAAACTAAAATGTGCGGAATCAACGGAATAGCTTTTTCGGAAAAATCGGGACGCGCCGTAAATCAGGGCATTTTGCGGAAAATGCGCGATTGTTTAGAGCATCGCGGTCCTGATGACGCGGGCGAATTTTTTGATGAACGCGTCGCGCTCGGGCATCGCCGGCTTTCGATTATTGACGTCGCGCACGGTCATCAGCCGATGTTTAATACGGATGAATCAATCGTCATCGTTTATAACGGCGAGGTTTATAATCACGCCGATTACCGCGCCGAACTTACCGCGAAGGGCTACAAATATCAAACGAGTTGCGACACCGAAGCGATTCTGCATCTTTACGAAGAATACGGCGCGAAATGCGTCGAACATTTGCGCGGAATGTTCGCGTTTGCCGTCTGGAACAGACGCGAAAAAACGCTTTTTATCGCCCGCGACCGCCTCGGCGTAAAACCGCTCTATTATGTTCACGACTCACAGGGAAATTTGTTTTTCGCGTCGGAAATCAAATCGCTGCTGGCGGCAAACGCCTTAAAGGCAGAATTAAATTACAATGTTTTGCCCGATCAACTGGCAAATCACGGAACATCCGCCGATGAAACGCTTTTTGCAGATGTCAAACGTCTTTTGCCCGGACATACTTTGCTCTGGAAAGACGGGAAAATAAACATCGAAAAATACTGGGATATTTCATTTGAACCGAAACACGAGAAAAAACCGGATGCGGAATTTGTCAATGAGTGGCGCGAACTTTTCAGAGAATCAGTCAAATTGCGCCTGATGGCGGATGTTCCGCTCGGAATGTTTCTGTCGGGCGGCATTGATTCGAGCGCGATTTGCGCGATGATGGCGGAAATGGTTTCCGAGCCGATCAAGACGTTTTCCGTCGGTTTTAAAGAGCGCGAAGCAAACGAATTTCATTACGCGCAAATGGTTTCAAAAGCCTTTAAAACCGAACATCACGAAATTACCATTACGCCCAAACAATTTTTCGGCGAACTCCCGAATCTTGTCTGGCACGAAGACGAACCGCTCGGTTTTGTCGCTTCCGTGCCGCTTTATTTTGTTTCGCGTCTGGCGCAAAAACACGTCAAAGTTGTTCTGACGGGCGAAGGCAGCGACGAAATTCTCGGCGGTTACGGGCGGTATCATAAAACTTTGCAGCTCCTCAATTACGGCAAAAAATACGAAAGTTTAACACCGGAATTTGTGCGAAAAATTGTTAAAAACAACGTCGGAAATCTGCCGATGAGCCGGAAATTAAAACGCACTTTTTTATCGCGCACCGCAGATATTGAAAATCTTTATTTTGACAATTTTGCGATTTTCACCAAGCAGATGCAGGAAAATCTTTTGACAAATGAAACAAAAGAAAAGATCGCGGAAAAAAATCCTTATATCGAATTGAAAAAATGGCTCGATCAAACCGGTGCCAAAGATCTGCTCGATAAACTGCTTTATGCGGATTCAAAAACTTATCTGCACGAGCTTTTAATGAAACAAGATCAGATGTCTATGGCGGCTTCGATCGAATCGCGCGTGCCGTTCTTAGATCATAAACTTGTCGAATTCACGGCAAAACTTCCCGAAAAATATAAAATTCGCGGACGCGAAACAAAATGGATTCTGCGCGAAGCGATGAAGGGAATTTTGCCTGAAGAAATTTTAACGCGCTCGAAAATGGGTTTTCCCGTTCCGGTCGGCAATTGGTTTAGAAATGAATTCAAACATATCGTTGACGAATATGTTTTAAGCGAGCGTTCGCTTTCACGCGGGATTTTTCAAAATGATTTTGTCCGCGAAATTGTCCGAAAACACGACGCGGGCGAAAATCACGACGAGCGAATCTGGTTTCTTGTAAATTTCGAAATGTGGCAACGGCGTTTTATTGATGAAGAAGTTGCTGAAAACAGAGGAGTTAGAATCGAAGATGCAGTTTTAGTTTAGGCGTAAAATTACCGACATAAAGATTAATATGAGCGAAATTAAATGTTAAAATAATTGCAGGAGAAACATTATGGAATTAAAATTAACAGCTGTTTATCAAAAAGTTCCGGAAGGTTATATCGGTTTTGTCGAAGAACTTCCGGGTGCAAATACGCAAGGTGCAACGCTCGAAGAAACCCGTGAAAATTTGAAGGAAGCGATTGAACTCGTGATGGAGGCAAATCGCGTTTTAGCGGAAGAAGAACTGGAAAATCAGGAGTTTATTCGAGAAACATTAATGCTTAAAGTTGCATGAAACGTCGGGACTTAATTCGTCATATAGAAAAAAACGGCTGTGAACTTTTGCGGGAAGAAGCAAATCACAGCGTTTTTGTGAATCGTAAAGCCGGGAAATCAACTGCCGTTCCACGACACCGCGAAATAAACGAATTTCTTGCAAGGAAAATCTGTAAAGATTTGGAGATTCCCGTTCCATAAAATTTATGAATGCGGCAATTATTGAAAAAGAAAATAAAACTGAAAATATTCTTCGCGGGCGCGATATTTTGTGTTTTTCGCACGATTGGACGGGCGATCCTCTGTCGAAAACTCATCTGATGCGCGTGCTTTCAAAGGAAAATCGGATTTTGTGGATAAACGCGATTGCCAACCGGATGCCGACGACTTCAAGCAAGGATATTAAACGGATTTTCAGTAAATTAAAGCGTTTTACCGAACCCGTAAAAGAAGTCGAACCGAACATTTTTGTCCTGAATCCGCTGGCAATTCCGGCTTACGGGACGGAAGCGGTTCGCCAATTTAATCAAAAGTTTCTGATTTCGCAGGTTAAAAAAGCGATGCGGAAATTAAAGTTCGAAAAACCGATAAATATGGTTTTTAATCCGGCGGCGGGACTGCTCGCGGGAAAGCTCGGCGAAGATGAACTCGTTTATTACTGCGTTGACGATTACACCGAATTTACGGGATCATCGCGTGGTTTGAAGGAAATCGAGGAAGAACTTTTCAGAAAATCAGACCTGGTCATCGTGTCGGCGGAAAAACTTTTTGACGATAAAAAGAAATTTAACGAAAACACGCACATCATCCGGCACGGCACGGATTGGCGGCATTTTTGCACGGCGTTGGGTGTTGAAACGAAAATTCCCGATGAAATTAAGGATTTACCGCGTCCGGTCATCGGTTTTCACGGGCTTCTGGCGGATTGGGTTGATTTTGAACTGATCAAAAAAACGGCGGAACATTTTAAGACGGGTTCGGTTGTTTTGATCGGAAAAATCGCGGTTGATGCCGAACAGAAGATTAAAATTTTGGACAAAGTTAAAAATATTCATTTCTTGGGACGCAAACCATACACGGAACTTCCGAGCTTTTGTAAAGGTTTTGATGTCGCGCTCAATCCTTTTGCCATCAATGAATTAACTCTGGCGGCAAATCCTCTGAAAGTGCGCGAATATCTGGCGGCGGGTTTGAAGGTCGTTTCAACCGACATTCCCGAAGTCAGGATTTTAGATCATTGTCTGATCGGTGAAAACCACGCGGATTTTATCGAAAAGATCGAAACGGCATTAAAAGATGAAACTCCGAAAGACACGATCAGCGATTCGATCAAAGCGGAAAGCTGGGAAGCGCGGATTGAAGAACTCCGGGCAATAATGGCGAAAAGTGAAAAAGTGAAAAAGTGAAAAAGCGAAGCCGGATTTTCAAAGTTTTAATCGTAATTCTTGCATTATTTTTTGTCTGGATTTTAGTTGCGCCGTTTTTGGCAGAGTTTTTAATTGTTGAAAAGCCTTTAGATAAAGCCGATGCAATTTTAGTTTTGGGCGGTTCGTCCGTTTATACCGAGCGGGCGCAGAAAGCCGCGCTTCTTTACCGGCAGGGCGTTGCGCCGAAAGTTTTTTTGACCGACGACGGCGGAAAAGCGGGTTGGTCAAAAATCGAAGAAAGAAATCCGCCTTATGTCGAACTGGCGAGAAATGAATTGATCGCGCAAGGCGTTCCGGCTGAAGCCATCGAGATATTTGCGCCGAAGGTTTTGGGAACGATCCATGAAGCCGAAATTTTGCTGGAAGAAGCGAAAAAAAATAATCTAAAGTCTTTTATTATCGTAACTTCCGCCTATCACACACGGCGTTCGCGGTGGATTTTTGAAAAGGTCTTTGCAGAAAATAATATGCCGACCGAAATCGGTATCTCGCCCGCAATGACCGGACAGCAAACGCCGCCGCCGTTTACGTGGTGGCTTTCACCGCGTGGTTGGCAATTTGTCGCGGGTGAATATGTGAAATTTTTATATTATTGGGTGTATTATTAAGCACTAATGCAAAATTGAAAATGGATAATGGAAAATGTCAGAAAATCCCTGAAATATTATATAGTTTTCAGTTTTTTTTTCGTTGGAGCATAAGTTTTAGTAAATCAAGAGGTAAAGTTTTTTAAAGGTCGCAAACGAAATGCAGGAAATAGCACAGCAACACAAACAGGAAGTTTTAGAAGGCGAAAGATTTGAGTTCGGCAAGAACTGGAGCAATTTTCTAGGGCTGCTCAATGACGAAAGAATTTTGCAAGCCGAAAATTCGCTTAAAGAAATGCTTGAAGTCGAGGATTTACAGGGAAAAACCTTTCTTGATATCGGTTCGGGAAGCGGGCTTTTCAGTCTTGCCGCGCGGCGGCTCGGCGCACGGGTTCATTCTTTTGATTTCGATACGAATTCGTTTGCCTGCACGAGCGAATTGCGCCGCCGCTATTTCGCGGATGACGAAAATTGGACGGTCGAACAAGGTTCGGCATTAGACCGCGAATACGTTGCTTCGCTCGGCAAATTCGATGTCGTTTATTCGTGGGGCGTTCTTCATCACACGGGGAAAATGTGGGAAGCTCTTGAAAATGCGGAACTTGCAGTTGCCGACGGCGGCAAACTTTTTATTGCTATTTATAACGATACGGGAAGTCAGGCAACGCGCTGGAAATGGATCAAGAAAACATATAATAAATTGCCGAAAATTTTGCAGCCGCCTTTTACGGCGGTGGTCTTTTTGCCCGAAGAAGCCAAAAAACTTTTGAGTTCGCTTCTTCAATTAAAACCGCGCAAATATATCGAATCCTGGACAAAATATACCGGCAATCGCGGGATGAATCGCTGGTACGATATGGTTGATTGGGCGGGCGGCTATCCATACGAGGTCGCCACAGCGGACGAGATTTTCGAATTTTATAAAGCAAAAGGTTATCGTTTAACTAAATTAATTTGCGGATATGTCGGGCTTGGCTGTAATCAGTTTGTTTTTGAAAAAGAGAAAAAAAAGTAATATTCGGTCTCAGTTTAAAATAACGTTAGTATCGGATAAAGATTTTTCACCGCAGAGACGCGGAGAATTATAGATAATTATTGAGAAAATTCAGCTTATATTCTGACGGATTAAATAAATTTTCAGCAAATCTGCCAAAAAAACTCTGCGTCTCTGCGTCTCTGCGGTTTAATATTTCTTAACCAATACTCACGTTAAAATAAGGAACGTGAAATTTTACGTTCCTTTTTCTATTTTGCCGAGAATTTCTAAAAATCGAGGATCATTGCGAAGCGGCGCAAGCATTTTGTCGGTTTCATACCAGGCTTTATTTTCATTTCCGAGTTTGATGGCGCGTTCCATCCAGTAAAACGCGTCGTCAATTTCGCCGAGCTGGGAATTTGCCGAAGTCATCCAATATGCCATATCGTGGTCGGCTTTGGATAAATTTTTGGCTTCATCGGTCAATTGCGCTCTGGCTTCTTTCTTTTTGCCGCAGAAAGCCAGAAACATCGCATAAAGCGGGCGAATTCCGTCCATTTTCGGATTTTGCTGTAAAACTCCGCGCATCATTTCGATAGCTTCATCTTCTTTGCCGGAGTATAAAAGCACACTCGAACGAAAAATTCTGATCAAAGGATGATTCGGTTCGAGTTTTGCGCCTTTATCGAGTTCTTTTAAGGCTTCCTTATATTTCCCTTGATAGAGATAAATTCTTGCTTGATTATAACTGGCAACGACACGCGCCGCCGGGTCGAGCCGCACGAGCTTTTCCCAAGCCTGCATTGATTCCTGATATTCGCCGTCGAGCCGGTGCATCGTGCCTTTAACAAAATAAAGCGGTGCTTCGTTCGGAAATTGATCTTCCAAGATTTTAATTTCCGCGCGTGCTTTTTTCTTTTCGCCGCGCGAAAGATAAATCAAGATCATCAAAACCCGCGCTTCAACGACATTCGGATCATACTTAAACGCTTTGCTGAACGCGGCTTCGGCATATGTGTAATCTTCGGCACTGCCCATTCCTTTGAAAACACGGTTGGCATAACACGCGCCGAGTCCGCTGTGCGCCAGAGCAAAATGCGAATCGAGTTCGACAGCGCGTTTAAAATTGGCGATTGCCGCTTCGCAGTCTTCGTTGGAGACCGTGCGAAAAATAAATCTGCCGAAATTATCGCGTCCGCGCAGGTATTCTTCGTAGGCTTCGGCATTGTCGGTGGCGCGGCGACCGAGTTTTTCCTGTTCGCCGCTCGAAAGTTCGAGGCGCAAACCTTCTAAAATCCTTTGGGCGATTGTGTCCTGCAAAGCGAGAATATCTTCGCCTTCGGCATCAATGCGGTCGCTCCACAAAATTTCACCGCTGATCACATCGAGCAGTTGCGCCGTAACGCGGATTTTATCGCCCAGACGCAAAAATCCGGCGGACAAAACCGCGTGAACGCGCAATTCTCTGCCGACTTCCCGCGGGTCGAATTCTTTGCCCTGGTATTTGGCGATAACCGAAGACGGACGAACGATCAAGGAACGAAGCTGAGCAAGTTCGGTAATAACGGCATCAGCCAGAGCAAATTCGTAAAAATTCGATTCCGGCGTTTGATTCAGATTCTTGAACGGCAAAATTGCCACGCTTTTCTTTTCCTGTCCGCTGGCGGTATAGGTCGTGTCGGGCGAATAGGTCGGGGTCGTCGTAACTGACGGCGTAATCTGTACGGAATCGTCGCTGGTTGATTTTCCGGTCAGCCAATCCCAGGCGCGTTTGACCGGATTTTTGTCTCCGATATGAGATGGTTTAAATGTGTCTGTTTGCAAAACGGGAACTCCTGAAATTTCTTGCAGAACGGAGCGCAGATCATCGCGCATCACGGCAATTTGCTGGTAACGGTTTTTCGGGTCTTTTGCCAGAGCTTTATCAATAATCGCCTGAAGCCGCGGCGGAGTCGGCTCGGGACGCATATCGGCAACCGGTCGCGGCGTTCCGTGCAAAACCTGATGGCGCACGTCAATTACGGTTTTGCCTTGAAAAGCCCAGATTCCCGTGAGCATTTCGTAGAGCAAAACTCCGGTTGAAAAAATATCCGCCCGGTGATCCGTTTTTTCGCCTTTCGCCTGTTCGGGCGCGGCATACGTTGCCGTTCCGTAAGGCACGCCCAATTCCGTAATATCCGAACGGTCGCCGATGCCTTGCACGACTTCATCTTCCATTAATTTGGCAAGCCCGAAATCGAGAATTTTTGCCTGTCCGCTATCCGTAACCATAATGTTTCCCGCTTTTATGTCGCGGTGAATAATGTTTCTGGAATGAGCGTAGGCAAGCGCGTCGCAAACCTGGATGGCAATGCTCAAAGCACTTCTTAGATCCAGCGGGCGACCATTGACGAGCTGACGGACATTTTTCCCCTGCACATATTGCATTGCAATATAGAAAATTCCATTGTCTTCGTGGTAATCGAAAATGGTGCAGACGTTTTGGTGATCGAGTTGTGAGCAAAGCTGGGCTTCGCGGGCAAAGCGGGTAAAATTGGCGGTTCTGGCGGTTAATTCCGGCGGCAGAACTTTTATTACAACAATGCGGTCGAGTTTTGTGTCACGGGCTTTATAAACCGTTCCCTGACCGCCTGCGCCGATTTTTTCCAAGATTTCGTATTGATTAATTTTTGAGCCAACCATACGTTAGTTTGGATTTGTTTTTCTTGATCTTGGTTGGATTTATTAAGACTTAAGTTTTGTAAATATATGTAAAATTGCCAGTGATTTTATATGTAAAAACTCAATTTCATTCAACCCAAGATAATCGAACAATGAATTTTGACTTATTAAAGATTCATTGTCAATCATCTTAAAAAGAATTAACCTCGCATCTCGTTAAACTCGTTTATTATCAGCAAACTGCTGACTAATCAGGTGTCACCGTTCAGCCGCGCGGCGGGTCGCCCCAACCCGACTGAATATATTCGCCGTTTTCGACAATACACGGCACGACCAGATCGCCGCCCGATAATTCGAGCATTTCCTTTTTCTTTTGCGGATCGTCCTGTGCGTTGTATTCGGTAAATTCGATACCGTTTTCATTGTAATAATCCCGCGCTCTGTCGCAATACGGACAGCCCGGTTTGGTGTAAATTACTATTGACATTTTTTCTTTTTCTCCTGCCTCGAACATTTTACCAAAATAAACGAACATTTCAAAAAGTTAGAAAAAAAAGAGCGGCAAATCTTTGATAAAAAGAATTTGCTGCCCTGACAAGATGCAAAAAATCAATATACTGCTTAAATTTTTTGCCGTCAAAATTTTAGGCGTTGAATTTTTGCCGATTTTTCGAGATCGGCGGCGGCGGAATCGAATTTGCTAAAGTCTGAAAAAATCTCGGAATGAGATTTTTGAAATTGTTTTTCGGTTTGTTAATTCCGCGCGGCTCGTAGAAATTTTCCAGATAATCAATCGCCGCGACCTTTAAGCCGACATCGCGTTTTAATCTTTCACCGATGTACCATTTGTGATCTATAACTCTTTCCCAGAGATTTCCGGCTTCCTGTGCGGGAAATTTTTTTCCGGTAAATTCCTGCAAAAATTTTTGTTCGAGCGTCGGTTGTCCGTCTATTGTTTTTTCAATTGCGTAATCTAATTTATAAAAATTCATAATATAAAACCCTCCTTGATGACTTAAATATTAAATCTAAGTTTCAAATATATAAAAACATTCATTCCGAATGTTATAAACAGAAGTATAATCATATCCGGACGGGCATTACCAACTCTTTTTTTTCATCACGGCAATGAATCAGACTAATGTCTGCAAGTTGTTGCGGGTAAATAAATTAAATGGAACTTTGGCAGCTTAGAACATTCAGCGCGATTGCCGAAACTTTGAATTTTACAAAGGCTTCGGAAAAACTTAATTTGACGCAATCCGCCGTCAGTCATCAGATCAAAGCCCTCGAAGAAGAACTCGGCGTGCCGCTTTTTATCCGCGCCAAACGCGGCGTGATCTTAACCGACGCGGGGAAAACCGCGCTCGAATACGCCAATCGAATCTTAAATGAAGCCGAAGAAATGCGCGAAAAAGTCGTCGGGCGCGAAAAAGCCCTCGAAGGTCGCGTGCGCGTTGCGGCGGCAACTCAGGCTCTGGTTTATTTGTTCGCGCCTTTGTTTGAAGATTTTATGGATAAATACGAAACGGTCGAACTCGTTTTCCGCACGACCGTCAGCACCGAACAGACGATTGAAGACATTTTAAACGGCGTGTCGGATGTCGGTTTCGCCTCCTTGCCGGTATATTCGCCGCTTCTCGAAATTGATGAATTATTTGACGATAAACTCGTTTTGGTCGTCGGCAAAAAACATAAACTCGCCGCGCAAAAAGGAGTTACGGCGAAGGATTTGGAAAAGGAACGCTGGGTTTTATTCGAGCGCGGCGCATCAATTCGCCGGGCGACCGATGCTTTTTTCAAAAAAGTCGAAGTCGAGCCGGAAATGTCTCTGGAATCGAACGACACATATTTTATTAAATTAATGGTCGAACACGGTTTAGGTGTTTCGCTGATGCCTTCGTGGTCGGTTCGGGAAGAAATCGAAACGGGAAAACTCGCCCTTGTGCGAATCGAAAAAAGCGAACTCAAACGCTCGGTGGCGATGGTTTCTCTCAAGGGCAACAATTCCGCGCCGATCCGCACTTTTCTTGAATATGTTTTGGATAAAAAGGCAGACCTTCAAAAACTCGCATTGGACGAAACCGCTCTGAAAAGGTCAGAATAGATTCAGCTAATTATGAATCTCGAAGATTACAAAGACATTTTTGAACCGTTTGAAAAACTCATCGAAATCGAAATTTTGGGCGAAATGAGAGAAGTTCCCGAAAATAATTCGCTTCTGCGCTGTTTTCAATATCTTTCCATTCAAACGGTTTCTCTCGGCGATTTCTGCTGGAACGGCGATTGCGCCAACTGCCGGGTTTGGCTCGCCGGAACTAATAAAGACAAACCCGTTTTGTCGTGCCGGACAAAGGTCAAAGAAAGAATGAAAATCGTTAAAATGAGCAAGGAAATTATTCTAAAAAACACTTGATTGTCAGAATTTTGTGTGGTAAAACAAAAAAAGTCCGACAATTTAGAATCAACTAATAAAATCAAGTGAAAGCGAGAAATATCTTTTTTCGCAAATTGAATTTGTTTCTTTTGTGTTTGATTTTTTCAATCTATTTTCTATCCTTGTTCATCCTGTCATCCCCGGTTAAATTTTCTTTTTACTTTTCGACTTAATACTTCGGAACCGACGAATCAATTTCCTCCGACCAAGCACTGATTCCGCCGCGCAGATTTTTTAATTCACCTTTAAAACCGGCTTGTTCGAGTGCCATAATCGCCCGCGCACTTCTGCCGCCGGCGTGGCATTGAACGACGGTTTCCTTTGTTTCGTCAATCTCGTCCATTCTGCTTAAAACCTCGGCAAGCGGAATTAATTTCGCGCCTTCGATTTTGGCAAATTCATACTCATTCGGCTGGCGAACATCAATTAATTGAATATCTTCGCCCGCATCCATTTTTTCCTTTAATTCTTTAACGGTAATTTCCTGCATAATTTTTTTGTTTTTAATTTAATTGCTTCTAAATTTTATAATCTTATCGAAACTTTTCTGCAAATCGAAGAGTAAAAAATATAATTACAAATTTTGAAACCATTTATAGTATTTAAAATACTAACAAGTTAATTTACAAAACTTTACAGTCGCATTTTTCTATTTATGAATCCAAATGTAATACAATTTTTGTTTGGCGAAACTTTAAGAGAATATATTTTATGATATCTAGCTATAAGATCAAGCAAAAATCTTTTTATAATTTGCTGCTGTTTATTTTGGCAATCGGCTTTATAACATCTTGCAGTACTTCCAAAGCCACAAATGAACCTTCTGCCAATCAAAACGCTGAAAATAAACAGGTCATAGCGATAACGACCGGACAAGCCGTTTCGCGGGATGTTCCGGCGTTTATTCAGGCAACCGGAAGTTTGGTCGCCGATGAAACCTCGAATATCGCGCCGAAGATTGCCGGAAAGGTGACGAACGTTTATGTCAATGTCGGCGAATTTGTGCCGGGCGGAAAGGTTGTGGCGAAAATTGACGACAAGGATGCGCGGCTTCGTCTGGCGCAAGCCGAAGCCAATGTTAAGCAGACACAATCCGCCGTCCGGCAAGCCGAAGCGCGTCTGGGACTTTCGCCGAACGGAACTTTTAATTCTTCGACAATTCCCGAAGTTCGTTCGGCAAACGCCAATTACGAACAGGCGATTGCCGAACTTCGCCAGGCGGAAGCCAATGAAAACCGGTACCGCGATCTGGTCGAAACGGGCGATATTGCAATGGTCACTTACGAACAATACCGCACCAACCGCGATACGGCGCGGGCGCGGGTCAATGCGGCAAAGCAAAATCTGGAAGCGTCAATAAATACGGCACGCCAAAGCAATGAAGCGATCAACAGCGCACAGGCGGCGGTCGAATCGGCGCGAACGCAGATCGCCACCGCGCAGCAGGAAATTGCGGATACGGTAATCCGCGCTCCGTTTTCGGGTTATATCAGTGAACGGCAGGTAGCGGTCGGCGAATTTGTCACGTCCTCAAATCCGGTGGCAACTCTTTTGCGTTCGAATCCGATCAAAATTCAAATTCAAATTGCCGAAGCGGATGTTCCGAAAGTTTCACTCGGTCGCGGAGTTTCAATTCAGGTTGATGCTTATAAAGACCGTAAATTCAGCGGCACGGTCGTCGGCGTAAATCCGGCGATTGATCCGACCTCGCGTTCGGCAGTGGTCGAAGCGACGATTGAAAATAATGATAACGCGTTGCGCTCGGGAATGTTTGCAACGGCGCAGATTGTGCGCGAAGGCGGAAGTGCCGGAATCTTTGTTCCGAAATCCGCTATTTATAACGATCAGGCAACACAGAGTTACCGTGTTTTTGTGATTGAGGACAATGTCGCCAAGCTTCGTGTCGTGCAGCTCGGAACGGAAGAAGGTGAATTTTATCAAATTTTATCGGGAATAAATGCCGATGAAACGGTCGCCACGAGCAATTTGGAACAATTATACGAAGGCGCGAATGTTTCCTTTTAGTTCAAAGTTCCAAGTTTAAGGTTCAAAGTTAATTGTTATTAAACTTTTTATGGCAAAGATTGAAAAATTTGAAGATATTGAATCGTGGAAATTAGCGCGGGAAATTACAAAACAAATTTATGAAATCAGTTCAACCGAGAGATTTTCTCGTGATTTTGCCCTTGTTAATCAAATTCGCCGGGCTTCAATTTCGATTCTTTCAAATATTGCCGAAGGATTTGAGAGAAGCGGAAACAAAGAGTTTTTACAGTTTCTGGCAATTGCCAAAGGGAGTTGCGGAGAAGTTCGCGCTCAACTTTATGTTGCTTTTGATCAGAAATATACTGATGAAACAAAGTTTAGAGAATTAACGGAGAGGTTATTGGAAATTAATCGGCTAATTGCCGGATTTATGAAATATTTGCAGCAGACAGAAATGCGCGGCAGTAAATTCAAATAACTTTGAACTTTGAACCTTAAACTTTGAACTTAAAAAATTATGCAATGGTTAGCTGAAATTTGTGTTCATCGTCCGGTATTTGCGACCGTTATCGTTTTATTTTTAACGGTCGTCGGCGGATTTTCATTTTTTACGCTCGGCGTTGACCGCTTTCCCAAAATTGATCTGCCGACCGTTTCGGTTTCGACTTCAAATCCGGGCGCGGCACCGGAGCAGATGGAATCGGAAGTCACCGATCTGATCGAAAGCGTCGTTAATACCGTTCCCGGCATTGATGAAATGCGCTCGTCTTCTTCGCAGGGTCGTTCGAATGTAACGCTGACGTTTAATCTTGAAAAAGACCCCGATATCGCCGTCCAGGAAGTCCGCGAAAAGGTCGCCGGCGTTATTGACCGTTTGCCGGAAAATGCCGACCCGTCGGAAGTTCGCAAATCCGATCCTGATTCATCTCCGGTTTTGATGTATGCGATCAGCGCACCGCGTTCGGTTGTTGAACTGACCGATTTGGTTGATAAACAGATTCAGCAGCGCATTCAATCCGCCGACGGTGTCGGCGAAGTCGTGATCTGGGGCGGACGCGCCCGCGAAATCAAAGTTTATGTCAATCCCGACCGGCTTCGCGCTTATAATATTGCCGTAACGGAAGTTTCAAACGCCATTCGCGCTCAAAATGTCGAATCTCCGGGCGGCAATGTTAACGAAGGTGCAACCACGACGGCTCTGCGGACGCTCAGCAAGGTTACAGAAGTTGAAGGTTTTAACGAACTTGTCGTGGCGACGCGCAACGGTTTTCCGATCAAAATTAAAGATATCGGAACTGTTGTTGACGGCGGCGCGGATGCCACCCGGGCGGCATCGCTCAACAGTGTTCAATCGGTTTCGCTCGGGATTCGCAAACAATCCGGCTCGAATACGGTTGCGCTTATTCAGGAAGTCAAGAAAAGAATGGCTGAACTTCAGCCGTCTCTGCCGCCGGACGTGAAAATTGCGATCGTCCGCGATCAATCCGAATTTATCGAAAACTCGCTTCACGCCATCGAAGAACATTTGATCATCGGCGGCATTCTGGCGGTTGTCGTCGTCTTTCTGTTTTTGTGGAATGTCCGCTCGACAATTATTGCCGCGCTGGCAATCCCGACTTCGATCATCGCGGCTTTTGCGGCAATCGCCGCGCTCGGTTATTCGCTCAATCAGATGACGATGCTCGCTCTGACGTTGATGGTCGGAATCGTCATTGATGACGCGATCGTCGTGCTGGAAAATATTTACCGGTTTGTTGAAGAAAAGGGAATGCACCCGATTCAGGCGGCGATTGAAGGAACACGCGAAATCGGTCTGGCGGTTTTGGCAACGACTCTTTCCTTACTTGCCGTATTTATTCCGGTCGGATTTATGACCGGCATCGTCGGCAGATTTATGTCGTCGTTCGGTCTGACGAGCGCCGCGGCAATTGCCGTGAGTTTGATCGTTTCATTTACGCTCACGCCGATGCTGGCGGCGCGCTGGATCAAACCGCCGAAGAAAAAAGGAGCGAAAAAGAGAGCGGAAAAAGAGGAAGACGCAGAACAGATTTTAGAAGATAAAGTTCGATTTACAGATGCGGATGAAAACTCCGAACCAATTCAAGAAGCTCATACGGACAGCAAAAATTCGTGGTTTTACAGCAAAATTGACGGAACTTATATCTGGTTGCTCAAACTTTCGATGCGGTTTCGGTGGGCGGTCGTTTTGCTTTGCGTGATCGCGGTCGCTTCGATCTATCCGCTTTTTAATCTGGTCGGGATGGCTTTTCTGCCGGATGAAGACGAATCGGCGTTTCAGATTTCTCTGCGCGGTCCGCAGGGTACGAGCCTGTCGGCGACGCAGTCAATTCTGGACAGAATCGGGCGCGATATTCGCGCCGAGATTCCGGGCGTGAGAGACACTCTGGTGCTTGCCGCCGGTTTTGGCGGGTCAGCCAATACGGGTTCGATCAATATCAGTTTGGCACCGGTTAGTGAACGCGAATTTTCGCAATCCGATTTGATTAACAAAACACGTCAACTGGTTAAAAAATATCAATCGAAGGATTACCGGATAAATGTTTCCAGTTCGTCTTCCATCGGGCAGAGTCTCGGTCTGGGGCGCGGCGGTTCGGGAGTCGGTTTTTATATCGCCGGACCGGACATTGAAAAACTCGATCAGTATTCCAATCAGTTAGTCGAAAAATTGAGAACTGATGACACTTTTCGCGATGCCGACCGTTCGCTCGAACTCGGGAATCCGGAAATTCGCGTATCAATTGACCGACCGAAAGCCGCCGATTTAGGTGTGAGTTCGGGCGATGTGGCACAGGCTTTGAATATTTTGTCTGCCGGTCAGCGCGTTTCGGTCTTTAGTGAAGGCTCGAATCAATATGATGTCGTCGTGCAGGCGGACGAAGCCTTTCGCCGGAGCCGTGATAATTTGCAGTTCTTTACGGTAGCTTCAACCAACGGCGGAACCGTCGGATTGGAAAAACTCGTGAAAATCGAGCAAGGTTTGAGTCCGGCTTCGATCAGCCGTTTGAACCGTCAACGCCAGGTTACGGTTTCCGCCAGTTTGCCGCCGAACGCTTCGGAATCGGATGCGCTCAGAGTTTTGCAAGGATACGCCGCATCGCTTAATATGCCGGAAGAATACACGACCGGCGTGACCGGACAATCGAGAGAACTCGAGCGCGCCTATCAATCGTTTTTACTCGCGTTTCTGCTTTCGTTCGTCTTTATGTATCTGGTTTTGGCGGCGCAGTTCGAATCATTTATTCATCCGATCACGATTCTTTTGACATTGCCGCTTGCCGTGCCGTTTGCCTTGCTTTCAACCTTGCTTGCCGGACAAACACTGAATATCTTCTCTGCGCTCGGCATTCTGCTCCTTTTCGGAGTTGTTAAGAAGAACGCGATTCTGCAAATTGATCATACAAACGGATTGCGTGCCAAGGGAATGAACCGTTATGACGCGATCATTCAGGCAAACCGCGACCGTCTGCGACCGATCTTGATGACGACGCTGGCGCTCGTCGCCGGAATGATTCCGCTCACCCTCGGCACGGGCGCGGGCGCAGCGACCAATCGTTCAATCGGAATTTTGATCGTCGGCGGACAGAGTATGTGTTTGATCTTAACGCTTCTGGCAGTTCCGGTTTTTTATTCGCTGTTTGACGATGCCCAGGAATCACATATCTTTCGCGGAATGTCGGGACGCTTTGACCGGTTTAAAGTCGGCGTTTTGCGTCCGGCGTATGAACGGGTGACAGGAACATTCAGAACTTCCAAACCGGATACGGAAGAAGAAATTGAAGAAACAAATTTAGGTGGTAGTAGTGAGAGTTATGTCGAACCGACTGGAAGAAATTAACAGGAAATATCGAAAAACTGTTGGTAAATTTAATAAAAAGTCAGATTATACGGCTAATTTGTTGAAGCATATTTCTTCAATTAGCTTAGTAGTTTTTGTTTCGTTTTTTGCCGCTTCGGCGCAAACGCTGCAAGCGACTCCGCCGCCGAATCAGCCGACCGCGCCGCCGCCGCCGCAGCAAACCGAAATTCAGCAGCAAAACCGGCAGCAAACGCAGCAGAATAATCCGCAGAATCCGGCTCAAACGCAGCCGACACCGCCGGTTACGCAGCCCGTTCAGCCGCCTCCGGAGGGCGTTACGCCGAGCGGACAGATTCCTAATCCGGGCGCGGTACTTCCGACGTCGCCGACGCAGAATGTCGGAACTTCGGGCGGAATTGCTCCGGCGGAACTGCCTGACGATCCGCCGCCGATTGCGCCGGATTTTGAGGCTCCGGTTCGCCCTCTGCCGAGTGCCGACCGGGTCGGCGTTGATAATGCCAATCAATTGCCGATGACGCTCGAAGAAGCTATCGAAATGGCTCTGCAGAACAGCAACGATATTGACGCGACGCGCAATGATGTGCAGATTGCCGAATTTAATCTGCGGGCGGCGCAAGGGATTTATGATCCGCTGCTCGCTTCGCAGAGTTTTTACGAAAGCGCCACTAATCCGACGGCTTCGACCATCGGCGGAGCGACGAACGGAGCGGTTACGCTGAAAAGATTTTTCGGCACAGCCGGTGTCAGCGGATTTTCACCATATTCGGGCGGTTCGTATTCGGCTGATTTTACTTCTTCGCGGACAACAACGAGCAATACCAATGCCACGCTCAATCCGCAGTTTCCGGCGGCTTTGACATTTCAATATATTCAGCCGCTGATTCGCGGCAGACGTTTTGACAATAATCGCCGCCAGATCGAAATCGCCAAGAAAAATCTGAGTCTGACCGATTCGCAATTTCGCCAGCGCGCCATTGAAACAATCGCGCAGGTCGAACAGGCTTACTGGGATTTGGCTTATTCTCTGAGAAATTTGCAGGTGCAGATTGATGCCGTCAAACAGGCGCGTCAGCAGCTTGAAAGCAATCAGCGGTTGGTCGCCCGGGGGGCACTCGCGCCGATTGATATTATCGCTGCGAGTTCACAGATCACCACGTTCGAGCAAAATGTTTATACCGCGCAGGAAGACGTAACGCGGGCGGAAAATAATCTCAAAACCCTGATGCTGCCCGACCGGACAGCGGTCGAATGGACTCGCCCGATTACGCCGATCTCCGAAGTTTCTCTGGAAGCTCCGCGCATCGGTCTGGATGTTGCAACGAGCGAAGCCTTGAGAAACCGACCGGAAATCGCGCAGCTGCAATCGAGCGCCGAAATCAACAAAATTGACGAGCGATATTTCCGCGATCTGACAAAACCGCAGATCGATCTGGTCGGAACCTACACGATGCAGGGTTTGACAGGAACGGCAACGTCGCGCCCAGCCGGAACAACCTCGGCTTTAACCGAAAGAGTCAATCAGCTTTCGACTATTGCCGGACTCAATCCGCTGCCGCCGACTTCGACGACCAGCAGTGTTCCTTCAAACTTGACGGGCGGTTATTTTAGTTCGCTCGGAAATCTGATCGCGCAGGATTATCCGACGTATCAAGTCGGCGTGCAGATCACTTTGCCGTGGGGAAACCGCACGGCAAAAGCTAATCTCGGGCGAACTCTGGTGCAAGCCGACCGGATCGAAAATCAGCAAGCGCAAACCGAACAAATTATCGAAGCCGAAGTCCGCAACTCTTTGCAGGCTCTGCGCTCCGCCGAGGCGCGTCTGGCTTCAGCTTTGGCAACACGCCAATCCGCCGAACAGCTTTACGACAGCGAGCAACGCCAATTCCGCTCCGGCGCGACGACCTTTTATCTCGTTCTGCAGCGTCAAACCGAATTAATCACGGCACGCGGACGCGAGCTTCAAGCGCAGACCGATCTGAATAAAGCGATCTCCGAATTCCAGCGCGCTACCGGAACGACGCTTTCGGCAAACAACGTCAGCGTTACCGAAGGCGCGAATCTGATACGGAAAAATATCCGCCGAACGACGGCATTTAATTCAGGTTTATTTTCCAATTCAAATGATAAATAATTAAACTCAAGATAAGCGGCTGATAATTTATTAGACGGTCATTGCAATTTGTCGCATAATTATCGTCAAGAATGTATTCTAAACATATTTTATATCGCGCTTAAATTGAGTTTATATGTTAAATATCAACAACCAGAACGATCAAAAGCCCGGAGATTTTGGCGGTAATTTAGAGATTGAAGCTAAATTATTTGCATTGGAAAGCCTCGAGAATTTAGAGGAAATAGAAGATTTTAGTGCCGCCGTTCGGGATTACCGGAAATATTTTGTCGTCTTTTGTATCGGCACGGACGACACTCAAAAAGTTTTCAAAATTCCAAGCATTAATTCGATTGAAGCCGTGCCGGTTTTTCTTTCGGAAGACGTATTTTTATCGTTTGAAAAGAATTATCTCAAAAAACACGGACTTCTCGATAAAATCGAGAAAAACCGGGATATTTTAGAAATTCGGAGTCTTTCCGGCGCGGAGCTTTTCGAGATTCTTCCAAAATCTTCGCTCTCCAGCTTTTTTGTTTTGCCTTCGAATGAAAACGAATTTTTCCTGAATTTTAATATGGCAAAAAGTTTTATGGAATGTTTTCATAAAATCGAGTCCGAATTTGATTGGGATGCTTTGATTGACGAGATTCAAATTGATCAAACCGAAACAATCAATCAGGCAATCGAAGTTTGCCGAAAATACCGGAAAATGTTTGACAATAACGAATGGCTGATCCTGATTTCGCAGCCGACGATGAACAAACTGCTCAAAGCCGAGATCACGCGGGATACTTTGAAGCTCGACAGATACGGCGACCGGCGAATCATCGCTTTTTCCGATTCTCAATCCTTGGAAGATTTCAAGATCGCCACAAACCAAACTCACATAAAACTTAATAATGTAAAAATTCCGAAAAAAATTATCTTCGGCGCGGATTTATCGGATTATGATGTCATTATTACGAATCCCGAATCGCCGTCGGCGACCAAAATAGAGAATGAAAACTTCGAACATTTACGAGATTTGTTTAAAGCCTCCGAACTGGAAAATAAACTTTCTCGAATAAAAAATCTCGAGATTACTTTCGGGCAGGAATATATTGAGGTCAAAGAATTTCAAAATTATATTGTGCCGCTCGATACCAGATCGAACGCGGTAATTTATCTCCCCTTTAATCTTCCCGTTTATCTGACTCAAGACGCTTCGGGCAAAACCTTCTTTCCCGTCTTTACTGCCCGGGATTGCTTTGAATCATTTCGCCTGAACCTGCGCGAAAGATCGGATCATAACACGACAAATTTTATCGAACCGCATTTTATCAACGGCGCAAATCTCTTTCGAAAATGCGGTTTTATCAGGAATTTGAACATAATTTTCAATCCCAAAAGTATCATTGACCCGGTTTCTTTTGAATCGAACTTTGCCTTGAAAGTTTATTGTGCTTAATCAAACAAAATTTTACATTACTCGTATTTTAATAATTTGAGATATTTAACTTTCAATTTCTTAAGTACGATGGATATGTTTTATCACAAGAATATAATGCAAAATCACTTCTTGTCGGATAGAAATTTATTTCTTGTAAGCAGGTGAGCAAAAGTTGTAAGATATTATGAAAATTCTAAAAATCCCTTTAAACATCAGATGTAAGGGAATTTAAGAGTTTTCTGACATTATCCATTATCCATTTTTAATTATCCATTGGTGCTTAGTTCATTAGTTTTTTTAACAAAAGTAATCCTAATTCCTTTTTCATCATTATAATAGTCAAATAAGCCAAGCACGTCTCCTTCGGTTTCCTGCAATTTATACGACTTTTTATTGAATATTAACTCTTTTAATGTTGGAGATTTATCTCCCTGAGAATATGTGATTTCCACTACTGTTTCCCTTGGAACATCCCAAAGTCCGCCCGGAATGGAGTTGCAATCAGTCTCTGAATAGACAATACGAATACCGCCTTGATCGGTCTCGTAAATTGTTCTGGTTTCATATTCAATCCCTTTACCATAAATCTTTTCAACATCCTGTTTATTACTAACAAAAAATTTGATTCTGGATAAATCATTGATAAGATCAGATTTTTGAGCAAAACCGCAACTAACAAAAAATAATAAAATTCCTAAACTTATTAATAACTTTGATTTACTCTAACGATTCTTATTAACTGATGTTACGCATCACAGGATTTTCAGCCCGATTGATCGGGCTTTCCGCCAAAGGCGGCGGTTAGCCACGCTATTTATGGCGTGGTCGGCAGTTACAATGTTTCTAAAGGGCGTTTTAACGTCCTTTTCTATGGCTTAAGCAAAATAGCACCAAGCACGTTAAAACGCGCTCTATGATAGTTCCGTTCCGTTGCGGACCACGCCATAAATGGACGGGGCTAACAGCCGCGCCGGCGCGGAAAGCCTCGTCAACGAGGCTAAACAATTGAATTTGCGTAACATCAGTTATTAATACATTTGTTTCAATTCGCAAACTCAACGCACTCTATTTTGTCTTCTTCTTGCTCATCAATACTCTTCTCCATCTCCAAAATCGTTTGTGTTTGACGGGATTTGAGCGAAATGATCGTATTTGCACAGCTGATCAATCTTCTTCAGTAAAAATAGCCTCAATATCCCGGTTGACGTGTAAAACTCTGAAAATTTCAACGCCGTCATCAGTTGGACGATAGAAGATTAGGTAATCTTCAAAGCCTTTAACGTGCCACATTCTTAAATTCCGTAAGCGATGCGAACGAAAATCTCGCGGACTGCCGAGAAAAGGCATTTTTGCTAAAAGTTCCAGAGTTTCTTCGGCATAGACGAGAAAATGAACGGCAATATCGAGATTTTCTTCGGCGATAAAAACTAAACATTCTTCAAGATCGCGTTTTGCCTGTTCGCGTTTGAGGAGATTGTTCATTTATTTTGCTTGTTGCGGATCCGAGCTAAACCACGCTCTTTTATATCTTCCCAATCTTTCTTGGTCATCGCCGATGCGGGGCTGTCAAGGGCTTCGAGCAGTAATTTTTCCAGCTTTTCTTCATCCCGGCGTTTTTTCGCTTCGCGCAAAAGTTCTCTGACAAATTCGCTGGCTGTTCCGTAACCTTCGCGGCTTACTTCATTTTCAATAAATTCTTTCATTGAAAACGGGAGCGATATGTTCATACTCGTCATTGCTTCTTTAGTTTCGCTATTCATAATTACGAGATTAGCAAAAAATGGCAGATTCTGCCAAAGTTTTTATTTTGCTTTTTTCAAACGCTTCTCCATCTCCAAGATCGTGTGCGTCGTTTGAATCACCGTATCAGGATTAAGCGAAATCGAATTGATTCCTTTTTCAACTAAAAACTCGGCAAATTCGGGATAATCCGACGGTGCTTGTCCGCAGATTCCGATTTTTTTGCCGTTGCGGATGGCGGCTTCGATGGCGATGGCGACCATTTTTTCGACCGCGCCGTTGCGTTCGTCAAAAAGATGCGCGACCATTTCGGAATCGCGGTCTAAGCCTAAAGCTAATTGAGTTAAATCGTTCGAACCGATTGAATAACCGTCGAAAACCTGCAAAAATTCGTCGGCAAAAACGACGTTTGCCGGCAGCTCGCACATCGCGTAGATTTCCAGATCGTTCACGCCCTGCGGCAGACCGTGTTCCGCCATCAGCGCGATGACCTTTTCGCCTTCTTCGACCGTGCGGCAGAACGGAATCATCGCTTTGACGTTGGTTAAACCCATATCTTCCCGAACACGCTGCATCGCCAGACATTCGAGCCGGAATCCGGCTTTGTAGCGGTCGTCATAATAGCGCGACGCGCCGCGAAAGCCGAGCATCGGATTTTCTTCGACGGGTTCGTATTCCGCGCCGCCGATCAGCCGCGCGTATTCATTCGATTTAAAATCCGACATTCGGACAATTACGGGTTTCGGATAAAACGCCGCCGCAATTTTTGCGATGCCTTCGGAGAGTTTGCGCACGAAAAATTCCTTCGGGTCTTCTTCGCCGATTTTTTGGGAAATCGTTTCGATGTCTTCACGCCTTTTCAGACGCGGATAATTGACGAGTGCCATCGGGTGAATGCCGATGTGATTGTTGATAATAAATTCGAGCCGCGCCAGACCGACACCGTCGTTCGGATACATCGAAGCGGCAAAGGCGCGGTCGGGATCGCCGACGTTCATCATCACCTGCGTCGTCGGACGTTTTTCGTCTTTGATGACGCGCGTTTCAACCTTAAATTCGATTTTTCCGTAATAGACGTTTCCGCGTTCGCCTTCCGCGCACGAAACCGTCGCGACCGTTCCGCTCTTTAAAACTTCGGTCGCATTTTCCGCGCCGACAATGCACGGCAAACCTAATTCGCGGCTGATGATCGCGCTGTGGCAGGTTCTGCCGCCGCGGTCGGTAATAATTGCCGAAGCGCGTTTCATAATCGGTTCCCACGCCGGATCGGTCATCGAAGTTACGAGAATATCGCCTTCCTTAAAACTCTTTAATTTGTCGGGATCGAGCAGAACGTGAACCGTCCCGTGTCCGATCTTTTCGCCGACCGCCACGCCCGTCACGAGCGGTGCGCCGTGATTATCGGACAATTTATAAGTTTCGACAAAATTTTGTTTCTTCTGCGCGTGAACCGTTTCGGGGCGTGCCTGCAAAATAAAAAGTTCGCCCGTAATACCGTCTTTCGCCCATTCGATGTCCATCGGCTGATGAAAACCGGCGCGTTTCGAATAATGATCTTCAATCGCGCACGCCCATTTTGCCAGTTCCAAAACTTCAAAACCGGCAAGACAAAAACGGTTTCTCTGCGACGGAACGACATCACGAACCTGCGTTCCCGTGCCGTCATCGGCAAAAACCATTTTTACTTCCTTAACGCCGAGTTTGCGCGTGATGATCGGACGAAAACCTTTTTTCAAAGTCGGTTTGAAAACATTCCATTCGTCGGGCGTTGCCATTCCCTGAACGACCGCTTCGCCGAGTCCCCACGCGCCGTTGATCACGACCGCTTCGCGAAAACCGCTTTCCGTGTCGAGCGTGAACATCACGCCCGAACAAGCAATATCCGAGCGCACCATCGGTTGAATGCCGATTGAAAGCGCAACGTCAAAATGATCGAATCCGCGCGCCTGACGATAAGAAATCGCCCGGTCAGTCCAGAGCGAAGCGAAACATTCGCGGCACGCTTCCAGAATCCGCGCATTGCCGACGACATTGAGGATCGTGTCCTGCTGTCCGGCAAATGAAGCGTCCGGCAAATCTTCCGCAGTTGCCGAAGAACGCACGGCGACTGCAAAATTTTTCTTGCCGATGCGTTCGCCCAAATCTTCATAAGCCTGAATGATCGCTTTTTCGAGTGCTTCGGAAAAAGGCGTTTCGAGCATCAACGTCCGCGCCGCGCCGCCGACTCGTTCGAGTTCGTCCAAATCTTCAACGTCCAGATCTTTCAGCAAAGATTGCAGTTTTTTCTTCAAACCGCTCGTTTTCAGCAAAAGATTATAAGCCTCACTCGTCGTCGAAAATCCGTCAACGGCGCGAACGCCCTTTGATGTGAGTTCACGAAAAAGCTCGCCCAAACTCGCACATTTGCCGCCGACCAGCGCGACATCATCGGCACTAACTTCGCTTAAATTAAGTACTAAAGGTTTTGACATAATTTTATAAGAATTAAATTTGCGTAAAATGTTTCGGCTATTAACTTAACTTTACTTAGCGACCATTGTCTAATGTTTGGCGCAAATTTTCAAAATACGGAGAAACTTCCGTTCAAAATACCGAACATCTTCAAAAAAAGGCAAGCTGAATTTTTAACAAAAGTTAAATAACATTACCCGGAAGTATTTTGGGATGGACACTAGAAATAATGCCTGATAAAGCAGTTGAAATTTCAACTTTCACAAAAGCGGGCGCAGAGCTGTAGCCCTTCCACACCTGAAATAATATTTAACTTCTCTTTTTATGCTTTAGCTTAAATAAAGATAAAGTGTTATCAAAAAACCTGATAATAATTTCAGGTAAGAAAAGGTTGCTCTGCGCCCGCTGTCCGATAATTATTTCATTTTGCAGCGTTTGTGGAGTAAAATGCTTAACAAATTATGAAGGAAAGTTGGGACGAAAGATACGGCAGCGGAAAATATTCTTCCGCCGAACCGCACACACTTTTAACGGGTTTAGTCGAGAAATTAAAACCCGGCAAGGTTCTGGATCTGGCGTGCGGTGCGGGGAGAAACGCTGTTTTTCTGGCTGAAAGAAATTGGAATGTAACGGCGGTTGATAACTCGCGCGTCGGAATCGGAATTGCCGCACAAAGAGCCGCCGCGAAAAATCTGAAAATTGATTTTCGCGCGGCGGATCTGGAAAAAGGCGAATTTGAAATCGAGCCGAACGCGTTTGATCTGATCTGCGATTTTTATTATCTCCAGCGCGACCTTTTTTCTCAAATGAAAACGGGTGTCAAGGCGGGCGGGATAATTGTTGCGACCATTCATCTTTTCGACGAAGGCGGCGAAAACTCGCCGTTTTTATTGCAGGGCTGCGAACTGCGCGAATATTTCAGCGATTTTTTAATTCTTCATTATCACGAAACTTCTTTGACCGATCAGGACGCGGGCAAACATCATCGCCGCACGGCGGAAGTTATTGCCAAGCGAAAAAATTAAATAGTTTTGTTAAATCTGCAAGTTTTGCTCGCGAAGCCGAAGCCTTGTTTCAGTTGACTTGGACGCGATAAGGACACTTGTTCTTTCAATAGCGTGAGTTAAAACACAACCAATCCTACCTTCAAATAAACGCTGCGCAATTTTGAGGAAATAATTTTTAGAGGAAAACCCTGCTGTTTATCTGCAGCATTAATTGATTTATTATTTTTGCAGTTGCCAGTAAAAATAGTTTTTACTAAACTAATAGAGTTTTGCCCTTGTAGCTCAACGGTTAGAGCAGCAGACTCATAATCTGTTGGTTGGAGGTTCGAATCCTCCCGAGGGCATTCATAAACACCTTATATTTATTGAATAATTCGATGAATGCAAGGTCTTTTCAGTTTTTTGCAATTTTTCAAACCGGGGGAAACTGCTTCAAATGAAAATTTTTTTGACCAAAAATCGGCTTTTTCAGCCGTGCTTTTATTTTCCCTTGATAAATCTTTTGAATCTTGAATTTTGCCGCAATCAGCAGTAGGCTTTTTTCCCAAAATATCTGATATTTGTTCGATAAATGTTTTTTCCGGAGTGTCAGATTCCATTTCGCCGAATTCTTCGTCAAGCATTATAATCATAAAGTTTTCTCTTTAAGTATTTCTAAAGAATTTCGATTCTCGACAATATATGTCAAAAATCGGAAAACATTACAAAGAAAAGCGGTAAGTTCAATAATATGTTAAGTTTAGAGAAACAATTATTTAATCCTTCGGTCGCTGTTCGATAAATTACCATTCGGAAATTTCAGAGAAGAAGAAGAAGAAGAAGAAGTTAATCAAAAACTTTGTTTCTAGAGCAGTTCAAGTTTGGATATACGGGTCAGAACCGCCTGCGGTAGCGGGCGGTTTAACGTAATTTACTCGAATGATGACAGTAAAATTCAAGATAAACATCCTTAACCATCCGCTACCGCAGATGGTTCTGACCTGTCGCTATATCCCTATACTGAATCCAAAACCGCTCTAATTCAACGAGAATAAATTATTGCGAGGTATTCTATAAAATTTAACGGAGAATATCTTTTTTGCGCCGGTTATTGCACAATAATAAAAATGGACTTTGAAGATCAAAAATTAGGAGCGACACTAATATTAGTAGTTGATGATGAAGAATCGGTCAGGCATTTGCTCAGACAGGTGTTGGAGTCTGCCGGATACAGGGTGCAGGAAGCAAGCAACGGGATAGAAGCCATTGAAGCTTTCAACCGCGAACCTGCCGATCTGGTTATTATGGATATTATTATGCCGGAAAAGGAAGGAATCGGGACAATTATCGAACTTCGACAAACACATCCCGACATTAAAATCATCGCAATTTCAGGCAGCGGCGAAGAAAGTCCGTATCTGATGATAGCTAAACATCTGGGCGCAGACTACATTCTCGATAAACCTTTTTTTCCTGACGAACTGATTGATACTGTCCAAAAGCTGCTGAAAAAATAATTTTTTTTCAGAAAATTGCTTCAAAACTCGACTCAAATAATCAGATAAAATTTTATTTAAAGAAATCGAATAAATTTTAAAAACCTATGTTTGCTATGTTTCTATGTGTTTATTTTTCTCACACACCTTTGAATTTTGCCGTAATTTCCGCCACGCGTTTGCCTTGCAATTTGGCGGCAGTCAGAGCAACCTCGTCCGGGTCGAGCTGGGCATTATTCGAAGTAAAGGACGCGCCGTACGGATTACCCGCTTCAAACTGGCTCGGCTCGACATATCCGGGCGCGACAATAATCATATTCCAGTGATAAAACGCCGTGTTTACTGCTAAAATTGTTTGCTCTTGTCCGCCGTGTTCGGTCGCCGTCGTTGTAAAAGACGAGCCGATCTTGTCGGTTAATGCGCCTTTTGCCCAGAGCGCACCGGTTTGATCCATAAAATTTTTGAGCTGCGCCGAAGGCAGACCGTAGCGCGTCGGCGTTCCGAAAATTATCGCGTCCGCCCATTCCAAATCGTCGTTGGTCGCTTCCTTTATAGCGGAAGTTTCGTCCAGATGCTTTTTCCAGTTTTCATTATTTTCCAAAACTTCCGCCGGCGCGGTTTCTTTAACGCGCCGCAGACGGGTTTCCGCGCCTGCATTTTTCGCGCCTTCTTCGACGGCTTTTGCCATTTCATAAGTAGTTCCCGTTTGACTGTAATAGATGATTGCAACTTTTGCCATTTTTATATTTTCTCCTGCTTAAATTAAATTCAAATCAAAGCATATCAAATGCAGAAACTTTTGAAACCACCTTATCCGATGATTTTTCTCTCATACTTTCGGGTGATGCTTCTTGTTTATTACAGCAAATCTCAAATTACGATTTACTGGCGCGGATCGTTTTTCAAAATAAGCCGCGCCGTATCGCGGGCGATCAGTAATTCTTCATTGGTCGCGATGACGTAAATTTTTACCCGCGAATTTTCCGAACTGATTATTTTTTCGCGTTCGGAATTTTGATATTCATTTAATTCAGAATCGAGTTCAACACCGAGCCATTTCAGTTCATTGCAGATTAAAGCGCGGATTTCGGCGGAATTTTCGCCGATTCCGCCCGTAAAAATGATCGCGTCCGCGCCGTTCATCGCGGCTAAATAAGCACCGATATATTTGCGGATGCGGTAACAAAAAATCTCGATTGCCAGAACAGCGCGGCGGTCTTTGTTTTCGCGGGCTTCGGCAAGCAGCTCGCGCATATCGTTGGTCAAACCGGAAATTCCCAAAAGACCGGATTGTTTATTTAAAAGCGAATCAACTTCGTGAACATTCAAGCCTTCTTTTTCGCAGATAAATTCGACGATTGCCGGATCGAGATCGCCGGAGCGCGTTCCCATCACCAGACCTTCGAGCGGTGTCAAACCCATCGAAGTATCAATCGAATCGCCGTTTTTTATTGCCGCAATCGAACAGCCGTTGCCGAGATGAAGCGTGATGACATTTGTCTGCTCGCGCGAAATTTCCAATAAACGGCGATACCGATACGCGACATAACGGTGCGATGTGCCGTGAAAACCGTAACGCCTGATCTTATGGCGGCGATAAAATTGATACGGCACGGCATAAAGAAATGCGTGTTCGGGCAAGGTTTGATGAAACGCCGTATCGAAAACCGCGACTTGCGGAATTTGTTTGCCGAAAATCTCACGCGCCGCCGAAATTCCTTTCAAATTCGCCGGATTATGCAGCGGCGCAAGTTCAATACAGTCTTCGATTTCCTTGATAACATCATTATTTATAAGAGTTGAGTGCGTAAACCGTTCGCCGCCGTGAACGACGCGGTGACCGATTGCGTCAATATCGGCGAGCGAATTTATGTTGTCAATTCCCGAATCTTCCGAAGAGATCCAGCGAATGACCATCTCGACCGCCGCCTGAATATCTTTAACCGGCACAGCCGACCGGTGCGGATCGCGTCCTTCGGCAGTAAAGGTAATAATTGCCGCACCGCCGATGCGTTCGACTACGCCGTGCGCCAGCCTTCGGTCAATGTTTCCTTCGATTCGTTCGAGATCGGTTTCGATCAGTTGAAATTTAAGCGTCGAACTGCCGCAATTAAGCACCAGAATATTCATTTCTAATAAATCCTTTTTTTGTAACTGATTAGGTCTTTGATTATTGGTGAAAAAGTTTAAAAGTGAAAATGTGAAAAAGTTTTTGATACTTTCAGTCTTCGATTTTTCTGAAAAATAACCGGCTTTTACCGAAAAAGGTCTGTTCATCAGACAAAAATTAACTTTTTCACTTTTTCACACTTTCACTTTTTCACCATGTCTAAATATCTGACGCGCATCAAATACCTTTTTTTACAGATAAGTTTCGTCAACAAAACACCAAGCCCAATCTTCGCCGCGTTCCATTGATTTTATCAGCGGATGCTCGCTCGCGTGAAAATGCTTGGTGGCGTGTTTGTTTTTTGAATCGTCGCAGCAGCCGATATGCCCGCAGGTCAAACAGATCCGCAGATGCACCCAATTATCGCCCGTCCGCAGACATTCCTCGCAACCCGCCGCGCTCGGAAAAACCTTTTTGATTTGATCGAGATGCGTGCAAACCGTGTTATCAACCTGCGGTTTGAAATCAACCGCTTTTTCGGTGTCAATTCCCGAATGTTTGTTAAATAAATTTGAAGCCGAGATTATCTCCGCCATAGTTTGTCCGGCATTTTCTTTCACGCCGTTTTCTTTAAAAGCGCGAAACAACGCCGCATTTCCGGCAAAAGCGTCGGTCGAACCCGATAAAACGAGTTCATCGCCCACTTGCAAAACAAACTCGGTTGAAGGATTTTCGATAGTTTCCCCGTTTCGCCGGACGGCTTTTAAATATAAACCGTTTTCTCCGGCAAGTTTCAGCGACGACAGAGATTTTTCGGCAACCGGCATTTCCGCGCGGACTTTGACGGTGCGCGAATCGAGACAGTCATTTCCGGTTTGACAGGCAAACACCTCTTTTTCCGTTTCCGATAAGTTTTTCAGCAGAGCCGAATAACCGTTTTGCCGCGCCAGTTCTTCGTAATTTTCGATCTCTTCGGGCGCGATGCGGTAATCGCGCAGAACTTCGCCGAAAAGCTGTACGACCGATTCCAGTTCTTCGGCGATGACAATATCCGCGCCCGCTTCCGCCAGATGTGCGACCTCTGCGGTGTAGCGCGTGCGGACGACGATTCGCATTGTCGGATTCTGCTGCCGCGCAACGGACGTAATGCGGTGCGCCATCGCCGGATTATCGTCGGCAATAACCATCATTTTCGCTTTATCAATCCCGACGAGTTGCAGCAGAAACGGTTTGGTCGCATCGCCGCGCACGACCGGTAAGCCTTCCGCATCGGCTTCGTTCGCGCCGTCAGGACTCAGGGTTGTAATAATATACGGAATTCCCGAACCGCTTAAAACTCTCACCAGAGACCGCGCCGCTTGCCCGTAACCGGCGACGATGACGTGGTCTTCGAGATCAATCGTGTGCGAAGGAATCTGCGCGTCGCTTTCTTCCGGCAGATTATTCTGCTCGGATTTTTCCGTGATTTTGTTTGATAATTTATCGCCGAGCCGCATCAGGAAAGGAGTTGCAACCATCAAAACGACCGTTGCCGCGATGAATGTCTGCGAACCTGCCGCGCCCATACCGGCGGGCGACAGACCGACTTCGCGTCCGGCGCGTTCGAGAACAAATGAAAATTCGCCGATTTGCGCGAGCATCAGCGCGGAAGCCGCCGCGACCGGCATTTTATAGCCGAGTGCGCGAACGCTGATTCCGGTCGTTAAAATTTTAATTATTAAAACTGCGGCGATTACCGCCAACACGAGCGGGAAATTTCCGATAAGAAAACGCACATCGAGCAGCATTCCGACCGAAACGAAAAATGTCGCGCTGAAAAGAATCTGCAACGGCAGAGTTTCGCTCAGCGCGTGCTGCGAAAAGCGGCTTTCCGAAACCATCAGACCTGCCAAAAATGCGCCGAGCGAAAGACTTACCCCGGCAAGGCTCGTCAAGTAAGCCGTGCCGAAACAGATCGCGATGACCGAAAGCAGAAAAAGTTCGGGCGAACAGGTTTTCGCCACCATTTCCAGAATTTTCGGCATAATCCGCCGCGCAATCAATAAAACGAGCGCGATAATAAGTCCGGCTTTTGCCAATGCCCAAACAATTTCCAGCGAACCGCCGCCGCTTCCCGCCAGAGTCGGGACGAGCAAAACCATCAGAACGATTGCCAAATCCTGAAAAATCAGAAGTCCGAGCCCGATCTGTCCGGGTTCGGAATTCGTTTCGCCGGATTCGCCCAAGAGTTTCAGGACAATCGCCGTCGAACTCAAGGCGACGAGAAAACCCGTAAAAACCCCGATGCGCCAATCAATCCCGAAAAACGCGAGCAAAACGGTTGTTGCGACAGCCGTCAGCCCGACCTGCATCGTGCCGCCGCCGAAGATCAGTTTTTGAATGCGAGCGAGCTTTTCCAGACTGAATTCGATGCCGATGGTAAAAAGCAGCAAGATCACGCCGATTTCCGCTGTTGCATCAACCAATGCCTGATCTTTGACGAGTCCCAAAGCGTTCGGTCCGATCAAAACTCCGGCGAGCAGAAATCCGACGATCGGAACCAACTTAAAGCGAAAACTGATGTAGGCGATCACCGCTCCCGCGACGATCAGCGCGACCACTTCGGTCATATACTGCGGAATTGCTCCGGCAAAAAGAAAAACCGGCAAGTTGAAAGCGGACATTTTACGAATCCTTCCTGAAATTTGTTTTTTTTATTTTGCTCAAATTTTTTCAAATAAGCGAATTGAAAACAAAAAGAGCCGAAATTTGATTGAAAAATTTCGGCTGCTAAAATAAGGAAATTTAAAGAACTAAGCAGATGAGCAAAAGTTTTAAGATTTTATGAAAATTCTAAAAACTCTTGATAACTTTCAGATTCAACACTATTTGGGATTTTCTGATATTTTCCATTATCCGTTTTTCATTTTCCATTGATGCTTATTTTGTTGCTTCGACTTCCAGAAGTTTCGCGTAATCCTTAAATATTTGCATTTTGTCGGCGCGTATCTGACCTTTTATCTCGCCGAGTTGAAATTCGATTTTATCCGATTTGGCAAAATCTCCGAAAATTTCATTATCAACTTCCCAGCATAATCTTTCGCTTGCCTTTCCGCGTTTGACCTCGCTCGAGCGGTTCGGTTCGCCGAGCATCACGTCGCCGTCGGAGAAAAGAATCGTCAGGGAATTTTCGCGTGAAAAGGTAAAAGCCTTGCTTTGCGAATTGATGCATAAAACATTGCGGACGGGTTTCCGGTCAATTCCTCTAACGGCAAAAAACGAAGACATCTGCCATTCGAATTTTGAAAAACGCTTTCGCAGATCGTCCTTTTCGGCTAAAACTTCCGTTTTGATCTCCGCGATCGTCAGATATTTCGATTCATCATAAGAAAACGAGAAAGCCGCAAAATCTGTAAAGTTTTTTATCTCATTCTGTGCTTCTTCAAAAGATTTCGTTTGCGAAAAACAGACAAATGATGCAAGCAAAATCAGCAAAATTGCAGCGAAAATTTTATTCATAATTTTTCTCAAAAACTTATTAAACAATCAGAGCGCGTTCGGAGTCCCTGCTTCAGCAGGCTTTTCCCGCTGCGCTTCGCTGGCGGAAGCCGCCTGAAGGCGGGACTCCAAACAAAATCTTAAACATTAAACCTGAAATCCACGACATCACCTTCCTGCATAATATATTCTTTGCCTTCGAGACGCACCAACCCCTTTTCGCGTGCCGCCGATCTGGAGCCGAGTTTGACCAGATCATCATACGACACGATCTCGGCGCGGATAAAACCGCGTTCGATGTCGGAATGAATTTCGCTTGCCGCCTTCGGAGCTTTCGTGCCGACCGGAATCGTCCACGCGCGGACTTCCTTTTCTCCGGCGGTCAGGAAGCTCATCAAGCCGAGAAGTTTGTAAGCGGATTTGATCATCTGGTCAACGCCGCTCGATTCGACTCCTAAATCTCGCAAATATTCGCCGCGTTCTTCCGGTTCGAGCGAGATCAATTCTTCTTCCAAACGGGCGCAAATGACGACCGTTTCGGCATTTTCCTGCGCGGCGTGGTCTTTGACGAGTTTGACGAACGGATTCGAATCGGGATCGGCAAGCGAGCCTTCGTCAACATTTGCCGCGTAAATCGTCGGTTTGGTCGTCAGAAGAAAGAAACTTCTGGCGATCTTGCGTTCGTCGTCGGTTAATGAAACGGTTCGTGCCGCGCTTCCTTCTTCGAGTGCCGGCAGAAGTTTTTCGATCACGTCCATCTGCGCTTTGGCGTCCTTATCGCCCGATTTTGCCGAGCGTTGCGCTTTATCGCGGCGTTTTTCAAGGCTGGCGAGATCGGCGAGTGCGAGTTCGATCTGAATCGTTTCAATATCGCGAATCGGATCAACCGAACCTTCGACGTGAATGATATTTTCGTCTTCAAAACAGCGCACGACCTGAATCACCGCATCGGTTTCGCGGATATTGGCAAGAAACTGATTTCCCAGACCTTCGCCCTTCGACGCGCCGCGCACGAGTCCTGCAATGTCAACAAATTCGACCATTGCGGGAACGGTTCGCTGCGCCTTATTCATTTTTTCCAAAACGGCAAGACGTTCGTCCGGCACGGCAACCCTTCCGATATTCGGTTCGATCGTCGCAAACGGATAATTCGCCGCAAGCGCGGCTTCCTGCGCCGTCAGCGCGTTAAAAAGTGTAGATTTTCCGACGTTGGGCAAACCAACGATTCCAGCTTGTAACATATATTTTAGTAGTCAGTAGTCAGAAGTTAGTAGTCAGTAGTAAAAACAAAAAGTATATTTCAGAAAACTCTGTAAATTTCTGCAACTATCTGATAACTTTCTGCAAACTGTTTTATAATTTCAAATTGATTATTCTAACCTTGAAAACGTATTTTGAGAAATTCAAACAATAAACAATTAACTTTCGGCTTTATTTTTTGCTATTTTTTTAGGCATAATGATTTTGGATGTTGTAAAATCGGTAAATGACGTTCCGATTCGCCTGACGTTTGAGCGTTGGTTTGAGCATATTGTCGAAAGACATCCGTATATGAAAGGTTTTTACGATGATGTTTTAAAAGCGATTGAAGAACCCGAATTTATTTTGCGCGGACATCGCGGCTCGAAAATCGGAATTTGCAATGTCGGGCGAAAACAATGGCTTCACGTAATTTATCGTGAAATAAATGCCGATGACGGTTTTGTCATTGCGGCGTTCATTGATGAAGAATACAACAAAAATTTAGTGATATGGCAATCAGACAAATAGAAAAAAACCAAACAAGCGAACTTATCAAACTTGCCAAAAAGCGCGGTGATATTCCGAATGATTGGATCAAATTAGAATATCAAAAAGATGCCGATTTGCTTTTTATACTTTATTCAAAAGAAATTTGCGTTCGCAGCAAAGGAGATATGGAAAATGGAATCATCTATAATTTCGATGATCGAGATCGGCTTGTAAGCATTGAAGTTTTAGACATTTACGAAGTTTTTTCGACAGTTTAAGGTTTGCTTTTTTTTCTTTTCTGAAGTATCAAGGCATACCTGATTTGTATGCCTTTTTCAATTTTTATGTTTATTTCTCTAATAATAATTTTACTAATCACCTTCGGCGGCGCGGCTTTAACTTATTTATTTGCCGCCGAAGATGAAACGCTTTTGTGGCGGCTTTCGGCGGGAAATATCGTCGGTTCTGCCGTTTTCGGAATCAGCGGTTTTTTGCTCGCCGGCGTGATCGGACTTTCAAGCACGACGGTTTATCTGACGCTTTTGATCACGATTCTGCCTTTGATTTTATTTAAAAAGGAAGGCATCAAAAAAGAATTCCGGCGCGACCGGCAGCGGGCGAAAAGCCAGTTTCAGGGTTCGAGTTTTAAGAAGCTTTTTCGCTTTTCTTATTACGTGGCGATTTTTATCATGCTCTGGCTGTTTTTTGAACGCGCGATGCTGGTCAGCGAAAACGGCATTTTTACGGGCGCATCGCAGAATTTGGGCGATCTGCCGTTTCATCTGGGGGCGATTTTTTCGTTTACCGAAGGCAATAATTTTCCGCCGCAGAATCCTTCCTATGCGGACGCAAAATTTACATATCCGTTTATCGCCGATTTAATAACCGCGTTTTTTGTAAAACTCGGCGCAAATGTTGAAAATGCGATGCTCGTGCAGAATGCTCTGTGGGGATTTTCGCTCGTCGTTTTGTTTGAAAGATTCGTTTTCAAATTAACCGGCAACAAACTCGCCGGAAAAATCGCGCCTTTGATTCTGATTTTCAGCGGCGGTTTAGGATTTTTATGGTTTGCCAAGAATTTTTGGGAAAGCGGCAAGGATTTATTCGAATTTCTGGGAAATCTGCCGCGCGATTACACGATTTATGATCCGCCTCCGACTTCTACGGGCGAAGCCTTTCGCTGGGGCAATTCGCTCGTTGTATTGTTTATCACGCAGCGCAGTCTGCTGTTCGGAATGCCTTTAACCTTGATCGTTTTAACAAAAATCTGGCAGATTTTTGAAAGTGAAAAAGTGAAAGAGTTAAAAAGTGAAAAAGAAACTGCACGGGAAAATTCAAACTTTTCCACATTTTCACATTTTCACTTTTCACCTTTTTTGGTCGGCTTGCTCGCCGGGACTCTGCCTTTGATTCACGCGCACAGCCTTTTTGTTTTGTTTATTGTAACAGCGTGTCTTTTCTTTTTCCGCCCTGATAAATGGCGCGAATGGGTTGCATTCGGCGTTGGAACGGCACTTGTCGCCGTTCCCGCTCTGCTCTGGATTACGACGGGCAGCGCGACTCATTTGAGCGAATTTATCGCGTGGCACGTCGGTTGGGATTCGAGAAAGGATAATATTTTCTGGTTCTGGCTGAAAAACACGGGAATTTTTATTCCGCTTCTGATTATTGGAATTGTCTGGAAAGTTTTCAGCCGCGAAGATGACGGAAAAGGGACAAGCGATAAGGGACGAGGGACGAGGGACAAGAAAAAGACAAAAGACAAAGGACAAACGGCAAAGGACGAATCGGACGAAACTTTTAATTCGGTTTCGCCGCTTGTTTATTTCTACGTCCCGTTTTTTCTGCTGTTCGTTGTCTCAAATACGGTCAAACTCGCACCGTGGGAATGGGATAATATCAAGGTTTTGATTTACTGGTTTTTGGGTTCGATTCCGTTTGTCGCTTGTTTTTTGGCAAAACTTTGGGTAAAAGATATTTTATTCAAGACGGCGGCGGTCGGCTGTCTGATCGTTTTGACGTTTGCCGGTGCGCTGGACGTTTTGCGCGTCGCCTCCGGTGCGATAAATTACGAAGTTTTTGATAAAGACGCGGTTGAAACGGCGCGGCTGATCAAAATAAAAACCGCGCCGGACGCTCTGTTTTTAGATGCGCCGACCTTTAATTCGGCGGTCGTTTTGACGGGCAGACGTTCCGTAATGCGCTACGGCGGTCATCTTTCTTCGCACGGAATCGATTACAGGGAACGCGAAGAAGATTTGCGGAGAATCTACGCCGGCGAAGGCTCGACCGAGATTCTGTTCAGGAAATACGGCATCGAATATATTTTAATCAGCCCGCAAGTCAGGAGCTATGCCGCCGAAAAGAATCGCCCTTTTATCATCAATGAAGCATTTTTTAGCAAATTTCCGGTTGTTGCGGAAGTCGGGCAATATAAAGTTTATAAAGTAAAATGATTTTTGACTGGAGCGCGAGCGACTCGCTTGCACCGTTGCGAAAGCAACGGAACAGCGTTCGATTACAATCAAGTTTTTTCAACGCACGGGCTTTTTCGCGCTCACGCGCTCATGCAAGCGAGTCGCTCGCGCTCCAGTCCTAAAAACAAAAATGAAAGAAAACTTTGAAGAAATTCAAGCAACAAAAGACGAACAAACGACGGACAAACTTTGGATTTTCGGTTGTCTTGCCGTAACCGCGATTGCCGCATTTTTGCGTTTTTGGCAGCTTACCTTGAAACCGATGCACCACGATGAAGGCGTGAACGGGTTTTTTCTGACGACGCTTTTTCGCGAAGGCGTTTATAAATACGATCCGGCAAATTATCACGGTCCCGATCTGTATTATTTTGCGCTCGCCTTTTCAAAAATTTTCGGTCTGAATACGATCAGCGTTCGAGGAAGCGTGGCGATTTTCGGCGTTTTAACCGTTGTTCTGGCGTTTTTTCTGCATCGCCGGATCGGGAAAATCGGCGCACTTTCCGCCGCGCTGTTTCTTGCCCTGTCGCCCGGAATGACGTATATTTCGCGCTATTTTATTCACGAAATGCTGTTTGTTTTCTTTAGTCTGGCAATCGTCGTCGGCGTTTTATTATTTATCGAAAAACGCAAAGTCGGCGCATTTGCCGTCGCCGTAATGACACTGATTTTGCTCATTTGTTTTCTGCCGACGGTAATAAATATCTCGAATTTTGCCGCCGGAGAAAATACCGTTCTGCTCTGGGCTTTGCGTATCAGCCTGTTCGCCGTCGAAGCGATCCTGGTTTTTATGATTATGCGGATGCTGCTCGCCTGGAATGCCGGCAGACCGATCTATTTAATTTTAGCAGCGGCTTCCGCCGTGATGCTTTTTGCCACCAAAGAAACGGCGTTTATCACCATCGGCACGATGCTTATCGCGTGTTTCTGCGTCTTTGCCTGGCAAAAAATCTACGGCGTTGAACCTCTGGAAAACGAACTCGAGCCCGTTGCTTTAACGTGGAGAAATTTCCGCGAAAGGCTCGGAGATTCGAGCGATCTGTTTTTAATAATCGCGGCGTGCGCCTTTATTTTTATCTATCTCGGCGTTTTGTTTTTCTCTTCGTTTTTCACCTATCCGTGGGGCGTTGTCGGCGCGTTTGAAGCGTATATGATCTGGACGAAAACCGGAACCGCCGACCACACGCAAAACGGTTTTCTGGCTTATTTAAAATGGGGTTACCGGATCGAACTGCCGATTTTTCTGCTCTCTTTTCTCGGAACTTTGATCGCCTTTATCAAAGGCAAACACCGCTTTGCGATGTTCGCCGCGCTCTGGGCGTTCGGTTTGTTTCTCGCCTATACGATCATTCCGTATAAAACGCCGTGGCTCGCGCTGTCGTTTATTTTGCCGATGTGCATTATCGGCGGTTACGCCATTAACGAAATCGCCGCTCTGCGCGGTTTTGGGTACAAAATTGCCGCCGGAATTTTGGCTCTGACCGCTTGTGTCGTTCTGGCTTATCAAAGCTATGACATAAATTTTTTGCGTTATGATGACGATTCTATGCCGTATATTTACGCGCATACAAAACGCGAATTTCTCGATCTGGTCGAAAAGGTGGAGTATTACGCCGAAAAAAGCGGCAAAGGAAAAGAGGCGACCATCGAGATCGTTTCGCCCGAATACTGGTCAATGCCGTGGTATCTGAACGATTACAAAAACGCCACATTCGGCGGCAGTTTGATTGATGTCAATACGGCGGAAATGATCGTTGCCTCCCAAAAACAAAAGGACGAACTCAACGAAAGATACGGCGCACATTATAAATTTGAAGGCGAATACCCCTTGCGACCGGGCGTGGATTTGCTTTTGCTGGTCAGAAAGGATTTGGCGGACACCAACGCCAAAGAGCTTTATAAATTAGACGAACCGGAATTTATTCCAT
>JBBRVS010000022.1:0-41435 GCA_038246645.1 Pyrinomonadales bacterium | reverse complement strand
CGGCGTGTACGTCTTCCATTCTCTGCTCGAGCGTCGGAAGTTCCGATAAAGGAACGCGGTCTGAAAGTCCCGTGCCGCGTTTGTCAAAAAGAATCAAGCGCGAAAATGATGCCAGCCGATTTAAGAACGACGCAAAAAGATGATGTTTCCAGAAATATTCGAGATGAGAAATCCAGCCCATCACGAAAACGATGTCCAGATTGCCCTCACCGATTTCCTGATACGCAATATTGACATCGCCGTTTTGCGCATAACGCGTTTCCGGCGTGAATTTCGGCAAAAAAGGCTGGGAAATCGGCGCGGGAATTGTTTGAACAATTAAAGATTTTTCGCTTTCTTCGATCTCGTCAATCTCGCGAATCAAAATCCTCGCGCTCGTCTGCTCGAAAGCGACGGTTTCCGCTTCGTTTTCCAAAAGCGAAACGGGCGCGACAAAACGATACCCGAATTTCGGCACGGTTTCAATAAATTTTATCTCTTTTGTTTCGCCGAGAATGCGGCGGAGAAGCGAAATATTTTGCGCCAGATTGTTTTCTTCGACAAACGCGCCTTCCCAGATTTCGTCGAGCATTCGTTCCTTTCTCAAAACCCGTCCGGCATTTTCGATCAGAAAAAGCAACGTGTCAAAAACCTTCGGCGCAAGCGGAATCGCTCTCTCGCCGTCAAAAAGTGAACGCTCTGCCGCGTCAATTTGATATTTGCCGAAACTGTAAATCTTTCCGAAAAGGTTGTTCATTTATTACGCCTTCAAAAATCTTTCAGAAATTCTTCAGAAAATTTTCACGTTTTCCTAAAGATTAAACCGCGCCGATCACGGTAAAACAGATATGCGCCGAATTTGCGGGAAGTAAAACAAAAGTTTAGCGCAGATTTCGGAAAATACAAATAAAAAAAAGCTTTTGAAAGTCCGATATGAAAACTCAAAAATTACGGGAAATCGTTATCGAATTCGAACGAATTCAAATTATCCGCAGACGCGCCAGAACAAGTCTGCAATTTTGCGCCGAATGCCGAACGAATGCCGATTTTATTTCCTTCGTCGAAGCGGCAACGCTTTTTAACACCAAGCCCGAGCTTTTGTTTCAATTTATAAAAGATACGGGCAGTCATTATCAAACGGAAACCGGAAGAGAAATTTTTGTCTGCCTCAATTCGCTGCTGGCAAGAATGCGGGAAAGATCAAAAAATTCGCCCGAATTGCTTAATTCAAAGGCAAAAACAATAGGAGATTAAAAAGAGTAAGTGGATTTAGACATTAAAAATAGGCAAAAAACTGAATTTATCAATCTTTTTACAAAAATTAAATAACACGATTCTTAAGGAGAAAAAATGAAAAACACAATGACAAACTTTTACAACAAAATATTTTTGAGCATTTTCGCAATGCTCTTATTCATCGGTTCAATTTCAGCCGCTCCGGTAGTGCGTCAGGGGTCGGGCGCAAATACGGCGGCACTGCAAGCAATAGTTGACCAATTCCGCGCCGATTTGGGTGGAAATAATAACGGTGTCGGCGGTTCATTTACAACAGGCAGACGTGAAATAAACTGGGACGGCGTTCCTGACAGTTTTTCAGAGCCGAATAATTTCCCGCTTGATTTTTTTAACGTCAACAGTCCGCGTGGAGTCATTTTTAACGCAATTGAAGATGCCACGGGAACCGCATTAAATCAATTTGCGGTCAGTTCAAATACGGCATCGGGAGTTCCGGTTAGATTCGGTAATTTGAACGCCGCTTATTCGACAATTTTTACAACCTTCAGCGCACAGCGTCTTTTTATTGCACGCAATACGCATCTTATGGAAGTTAATTTTGTCATTCCCGGCTCAAATATTCCGGCAACGGTCAGCGGTTTCGGGGTTGTTTTCACCGATGTTGATTCGGCAACGGGAGGCGGTCGCAGTGTAATTCGTGCTTATGATAAAAACGGCAGACAATTATCAGCCGCTTCCGCGCCTGTTTTGAGCAACGGTCTTTCATTTGTCGGTATTTCGTTTAATGCCGGTGAAAGAATCGCGCGTGTGGTAATTGAAAGCGGAAATGCTGCACTTTCGGCAACGAATGAAGACGGCGTAAACGGTGTTGATGTAGTTGCAATGGACGATTTTATCTACGGCGAACCGCGTGCGGCGCAGTTTCATTCGAGTGATTTTGACGGCGACGGCGTTTCCGACGTATCTGTTTTTCGTCCGAGCGAAGGACTTTTCTTTACCCTTCAAAGCGGCTCGAATACCGTTAATATCAGTCAATTCGGCGCAAACGGAGACGTTCCGATCAACGGCGATTTTGACGGCGATAAATTGGCGGATACCGCCATTTTTCGTCCCGGTTCCGGCGAATGGTGGATCAGAAGAAGTTCGAACGGAACGGTGTTTGCTCTCCAATTCGGACAAAACGGCGATAAACCCGTCCCCGGCGATTATGACAAAGACGGAAAGACCGACATCGCCGTTTTCCGCCCGAGCGACGGCAACTGGTTTTTCCTGAGAAGCAGCGATAATTTCACGAGTTTCTTTGCTTTTCCGTTTGGACAAAACGGCGACGCGCCGGTCGGCGCAGCGATCAATCCATAAAAGGAGATGAATTTAGCGTTAGCAAAAAGCGGCAGATGTTAATAAACGTCTGCCGCTTTTTGCTTTTTCTGTTTTGATAATCGTCTTTAATAAAATCTGACGGTGTAGGAAGCCTTGAAACCGCGTCCGGCTTCGGGCGTTAAATCCTTAATAAAATTAGAGTGATTGCGGTAAAGTTTATCGGTCAGATTCTGCCCGCCGAAGGTAAAAACGTGCGCCGTTTTATCAATCACAAAAGTATATGAACCGTTGATATTAAATACTCCGTAACCGGCGGTCGTCGTCTCCAGCGAGAAAATATCACCCGCATCTTTTTTTGCCGCGAAGACGGCTTCGGGACGCAGGCTCAATCCCTTATAGCGAAAATCGAGTCCGAAGCGCGCCCGCGCCGGGGAAATTCGCGGCAGCGGAATACCGCCGTTCTTTAATTTCGCACTGACCACATCGCCGACGAAAAACGCGCCGAAGTATTTATTTATATCAACTTCGAGCGTCGCATCCGCGCCGAAAAAACGGCTGTCTTCCTGCGTAAAACGCGAAACCGGCAAACCGTCTTCGACATCTATAAAACCGTTTCCGTCTTCATCCTGCGGCGCAAGATAAACGAAATCGGCTATGTCGTTATAGAAAATACTTCCGTTAAAACGAACCCGTTTGTAATTTTGGCGCAAACTGAATTCGATTCCGTTCGAGCGTTCTCTGGTTAAATTCTGATCGCCGATTTCAAAAGTTACGGTTCCGATGTGCGGACCGAGATTATAAAGCTCTTCGAGCGCGGGCGAACGATACGAACTCGTAAAATCCGCAACAAAAATGCCGCCTTTCCAGACGTTGAACTTTGCGCCGATCGAGCCTGAAAAACCCGTAAAATCAAGCGATTCGAGTTCGGGACTAACCGGTCTGTAACGATTTGTTTCGACTCTTGCGCCGAATTGCAGACCGACTTTTTCAAAACTGACTTCCTGCAAACCGAAAACCGCGAAATTGTTCTGGCGAACTCTGCCTTCGACCAGACTTTCCGCGCCTTCGGTCAGATAACTGCGCCGGTAACCGTCAAAACCGAATCTGCCCGAAAGATTTTTGTAATTTGCCTGCTGAAAAAGTGCGCGATAGGAAAAAATATCGTTATCGAAAACGGTCGCAACTTCTTCTTCTTCGCCCGGTTCGGCTTCGATTTCCTGATGCTGATAATCGGTAAAATCAAACGAGAAATTCCCCTGTCTGATCGCTCCCTTGAGGTCGCGGAAACCGCCCGTCAGACGGAAATTATTGCGCCGCATTTTTATGTCAATTTCTTCATCGGGAAGTGGCGGAAGTTCATTGGTAAAAGCCGTTTTCAGGGCTTCCAAATTAAACTGGCAATCGGGCGGTTCTTCGCCTTCCTTTTTACTGCCGCAATCAATTCCGCCGTTGGCGATGCTTAAAAGCTCGCCCGATTCAAAAAGCGGCGCGTAGGGAATTCCGTAACGGCGGCGGTCAAAACTAACCGAACCGCGAATAAACGCTTTGTCGGTAAAATATCCGACACTGCCCGAACCGCCGTAGGCGCGTGAACGCGAATTCGGAATCGTGCCGAGCGGTGTCCGGTAATTGCCCTCGCGCATCGTATTTAGATTGAGATTGAAAAGAAATTCCCTGACACCGAATTCGAGACCGCCGGCGGCTGCGCCCTGCCGATTGACGGTGCCTCCGACACCTGTCAAATACCCGCGAAATCCTTCGTGTGCAACGTCTTCGTCATTCGTTACCGCATTGACCACACCGCCGATCGCGTTGCTGCCGTAGAGGAGAGTCGCCGGACCTTTGATAACTTCCAGTCTTTCAACATTTAAAGCCGCGACCGGTTCGCCGTGATCGCCCGATTGCGAACCGACCGAACCGTTTCTGATGCCGTCCTGCAGGATAAGCACGCGGTCGCCTTCGAAACCGCGAATCGAAGGTCTGCCCGAACCGCCGCCGCCGAACGAGCGTTTGCTGACTCCGGCTTCATTCTCCAGAATTTCGCCGATCGAAGTATTGGCTTTTTCGGCAATTCGCGTTGCGCCGACCGAATTGACCGATGAAAAGGATTCGAAAACCGATTCTTCCGTTCCGGTCGCCGTCACGGTAACTTCGGCGCGGATCGCCGTCAGGCTCATTTGAAAATCGAGCGTTGCACTGCCGCCCGAAACCGTTACGCGCTGCGCTTTGTCGGAAAAGCCTTCGATATGCGTGATAACCGTATAGCTGCCGCTGGGAATATCCGTAAATTGATAAACGCCGTTTTCGTCGGTTTCCGCGCTGCGGCGCAATTCGGGGATTTTCACCGAAACTCCGCCGAGCGGCTGCCCGTTTGCCTCGCTCGTAATCTTACCGCTCAAAGCCGGCGTTTGAGCAAAAATAAAGGTCGAAGCCATTAAAATAAAGGCTCCCGATAGAAATGTTTTAATAAGTTTTTGCATAAAAATCTTCCGAAATTTTAATAAATGTTAAAAGTTACGTAGTTGGAAAAAGAAATTTACAGGGATACCAGAATTGACAGGGATAAGAAAAGTTTTTAGTCATTGATTTTCCTATCCTATTCATCCTGACATCCCTGTAAATTCTGCTTTTTTGTTCAACTGCTTAACTCCTAAAATGTTTTTTCCCGAATAATAAGAATACTGATTATCTGATCACTCTAAAAACAAACCGAATTTCTTTTTAATAAGCGGTCAACAAGCGCGAACAAACCGCATTTTTACGCCAATGAACGTTTTTTCAAATTTCACAGCATTTTTTGCAGTTCTGACATAAACGGCGGTTTATAATGTGCGAAACCGTAATTAAACCTGCGCCGATAAATACGAATAAAATTTTTCCGGTAAAATTCTCTTCAAATAATTTGTCGGCAAAAAAGATAAAACTGATTCCGGCGGCAAACAAAAGAAGCGTCCGCATTTTGCCGTGTTCGTTAAAATACGCCGGAATCAAACTAAACAGAGCGATCAAAACCGAAATTCCGATCAGAACGTATTCCGCAAATTCGTTTGCCAGAAATGACAAACCGATCACCGGCAAAATCGCCGTCAGAAACGGCAGAGTCAAACAATGAACCGCACAAATCCACGAAAAAACCGCTCCCGTTTTGTCCCAAATGCTTTTTAACTTGAATGTTTGCAAAGATGTCATAAAATTATTTTCAAAAAATATAGAATTTCAGAGAGTAACTCTTCTTAAACGGGTAATGAACTTTCTTTTTAATGAACGGTAATTTTCTTCCAATAAGCCGCTGATTTTCATCAATCAGACGTTTCACCGGAGATTATTCGGCAAGATATTTTGTCTTTAAGTTTTGTAAGTTTTTGTAAATTCGAGCGACTTTCTGCCCTTGAAGTGAAACCTTGCTGAAGAATCTCCCGTTTAATACGTTACAATCTAAGATCAATACCTATAAATCAGGAGATTAATTATTAAATGTTATTAAAGAAATACTTTTCCGCCGTTTTTATCGCCGCGCTTTTGATGCCGATGTTTGCATTCGGACAAGCGACGGGAACGGCGCAGGATGCCGCAACAAAAATCAGAGATGAAGGAATGAACCGCTCGCAGGCGATGAAAACGATGAACTATCTGACGGATGTCATCGGTGCCCGGCTGACCAATTCGCCTTCGCAAAAACGTGCGAACGCGTGGACAAAAGAGCAGTTTGAAAAATGGGGTTTGAAAAACGCGGCGGTTGATCCGTGGGGCGAATTCGGACGCGGCTGGGAAATCACGAAATTTTCGGCAACGGTCGTCGCACCGGAATATATGACTTTCCGGGCTTATCCGAAAGCCTGGTCGCCGGGAACGAACGGCGCAATAACGGGCGATGTCGTTTTTGTTGACGCGAAAAACGAGGACGAACTCGCTAAATACAAAGGAAAATTAAAAAACGCGATTATCCTGCTCGAACCGCAGCGCAAGGTCGGACCCGGTTTCGAACCGTCGGCGACGCGCCGCGACGAAAAAAATCTGACGGAGATGGAAAGTCAGAAACCTGCCGCCGCACCACAAGCACGTCAAACTCCGACGGCTGAGCAAATCACCGCGTTTCAATTTCAGGCGCGTAAATTCCGGTTTTTTATTGAAGAAGGCGCGGCAATGCTGGTTGATTCGGGTTTCGGCGTTGATGCCGGAACAATCCGCGTAATGGGCGCAAGCATTCCGTCGCCCGCGACACCGCCGGCTCCGAACGGCGCACCAAATAACATCCGCGTTTATTCCAAAGACGCACCGGCGACAATTCCGCAAATGGTCGCTGAAGTCGAACAATATAATCGTTTATATCGCCTCGTTCAGCAGAATATTCCGGTTAAAATGACGGTCGAACTCGGCGTAAAATTCCAAGAAGACGATCTGCAAGGCTACAATACGATTGCCGAAATTCCCGGAACGGATTTGAAGGATGAAGTCGTGATGATCGGCGCACATCTCGATTCGTGGCATTCGGGAACGGGCGCGACCGACAACGGTGCCGGCACGACCGTCGTTATGGAAGCGATGCGTATTCTGCAGGCTTCGGGCTTAAAGCCGCGCCGCACGATCAGAGTTGCGCTCTGGACAGGCGAAGAGCAGGGCTTGCTCGGTTCACGCGGTTATGTCGCCAAAAATTTTGCCGAACGCGAGGGCAGAGGACCGAATGCGACAATTACGAAAAAACCGGCTTATGATAATTTTGCCGCTTATTACAATCTCGACAACGGAACGGGACAAATTCGCGGAATCTACGCCCAGGGCAATGAAACGGCGCGTTCGATCTTTAAAGAATGGCTGACTCCGTTTAAGGATTTCGGCGCGACGACCACGACAATCGCCGACACCGGCGGAACGGATCATCTGGCGTTTGATGCCGTCGGGCTTCCGGGTTTTCAGTTTATTCAAGACCCGATCGAGTATTTCCCGCGCACCTGGCACACGACGCAGGACGTTTCCGACCGAATTTTGGAAGAAGATTTGAAGCGTTCAGCCGTAATTATGGCAACATTCGCTTATAATTCGGCAACGACCGCCGACAAACTTCCGCGCAAAGAAGATTCGACCGCGTTTTTCTCTTCGCTTTTCAAAAAAGGCAGCTTCTTTTATGAAATGGAAGAAATCGCCTTCCGCAATTCGGGACTGGATTTTTCGATTTGCGGGCATCCGGTTGAAGAGCAGGAAATTCCGCAAGGATTTCCGAGTGTTTATGCTGTCAACCCGTCTTCGCACGAAGGTCATTTTGACGGCGAATAGTTAATTTTTAAAAGCGTCAGTCGCGTTGGCATGAGCAAATGCGACTGACTTGTTTTTACTCAAAACGCTGCTTTCATCGTGATACAAAGAAAAAGAGATTGAAGAAAATTCTTCAATCTCTTTTTCTTTTGTTAATCAAAACAAGCCGTCCGTCAAACTAAAATGACCGCCTGTGAAAAAACAAAATGAACATTCTTCTGAATATGATTTAATCAAAACTTGGAAATTCCTTAAAGCTTGGGAACTTTAGAGCGGACGGATGAAAAATTAACGCCTTTTCACCCGTTCGCTTTTTTTATTCAGGTTTTGATTTGCATCTAAACTAAAGTTTCAGCAGTCTTTCCCGAAGAATCCGCGATTGCAGGCGGCTCGAAGCGATTTCCTGACCATTTTTTAAGTTGACAAGATACGTGCCGCCGGGCATCGGATTGATTCGTTCGATCATTTCGACGTTTGCCAGTGCGCCGCGTGACAGCCGGATAAATTTGTCGGGTTCGAGCCGGGATTCCAAATCTTTCAAACGAAAATTTATCACGAATTTTTCGTTTTTCCGCGTCGTAATATGGAGCAGTTCGCCGTCGGCGACGATTGACGCGACATCTGCAACCGGAACCAGCAAAATGTCTTCGCGTTTTTTGACCGGAATTCTTTCAAGAAACTCGTGGCGCGTTGCGTCTTCATAGACCTCGACCGCTTTTTTCACTCTCCGGTTTTCGGTTTCACGAAAATCTCCCTGTTCAAGTCTTTCGTGAACGCGGTTTAAGGTTTCGCGCAGACGCGCCCGTTCAATCGGTTTCAGGAGATAATCAACGGCATTAACTTCAAACGCCTGAATCGCATATTCGTCGTAAGCGGTTACAAAGGCGACGAGCGGCATCTGATTTTTCCGCAAGAATTTAACGACTTCCAAACCGGAAACTTCCGGCATCTGCAAATCGAGCAACGCCAGATCGGGTTTCAGCTGCTTGATTAAATCAATCGCTTCCGCCCCGTTTTCCGCTTCGCCGACAAGTTCCGCGTCTTCAAAATTCTGCAAAATCGCCTTCAAAAAGGCGCGCGCCGGACGTTCGTCATCGGCAATCACGATTCTTATTTTGTTCATAAATCTGTAAAGATTAAAAGTTTAAAGGTGAAAAAATGACTGGAGCGCGATAGCGCGAAAAAGTGTCTGCATTGGAATAAAGTTTATTGAAAGCATCGGCTTTTTCGCGCTCACGCGCTCATTGCAAGCGGGGACGCTTGCGCTCCAGTCATTTTTCACTTTTAAACTTTTCCACTCTTTCACTTTTAAACCTTAAAAAATATTTTGCGCCGGAGTTTTTACCGGAAATTTAATCACGGCGGTCGTTCCGCTTTTTATATCTGTCTTTATTTCCAAACCCGCTTTTTTGCCGTAATAGGAATTCAGACGTTCCCGGATATTTTCCAGCCCGATGCCGTTTGAATTGGTAAAATCCCGCGCCATTTTGCCCGCGCCGGTGTCAAAAACCTGCAAAATCAGAAAAACTTCCGCTTCCGTATTTTCAAGCTCAGCCGAGATTTTCACTTTTCCGCCGTTTTTATTGACCGAAACGGCGTGTTTAATCGAATTTTCGATCAACGGCTGCAAGATCAGCGAAGGAATTTTTTGACCGCGCAAATCTTCCGCCACGTTTATTTCAACTTCCAGACGCTCTTCAAAACGGGCGCGTTCGATGTCTAAATAATTTTCGATCAGACTGATTTCTTCGCCGAGCGTGCAGAATTCGTCGGCGGTTTTCAAGACGCGGCGTAAAAGCTGAGTCAGCCGCATCAGCGTTTCAAAGGCTTTGTCCGGCGCGGTTTGAATCAGATAACCGATGGTCGTCAGCGCATTAAAAAGAAAATGCGGATTGATCTGCGAGCGCAGAGCGGTCAGTTGCGCTTCGCTCGCGAGCTTGGCAAATTCCTGTTCGCGGATTTCCTGTTCGCACCGCTCGTGCGTGACGCGCAAAGCGTCGATTTTCCGCGCCGTCAGCAGCGAAACCGCTTCGAGCATCGAAATTTCATCGGAGAGAAGCCGCCGCCCGCCTGCAAAATTTTTGAGCGAAATTTTATAAAACGGCGATTCATTTGCCGGAATAAAAATCTCCGCCGTCTGGCGCGTGTAATTGACATTTGAAAGATTCAGTTCGCTCCGGCTTTCATAAACTTCATTCCAGACAGATTTTCGCGCCGTCAGCGCGTCGCCTAATTTAACGGAAATGTTGTCTAAAACCAGTTCGATTGTTTCGTATTTTTCGATTTTCTGCGCGATCTCGCTTTGCAGATTTTCGTAACTGACGCGTTTGAGCAAAACTTTATCAACCAGCCAGACCGAAAATTTATGCAAAACCGGATAAAAAAGCGCGGTCGCCATCCATAAAATTAATAAAATTCCGGTTTTCAGCGGATCATTTTCTTCGTGCGTCGTGTGCAGAAATTCAAGCGGTCGGGCAACAAAAATATAAAGCGAAAGCGCGGTTAAAGCCAGTAGAAGCAGAGACAAAGCGCGTTTAAGAAAAAGGTCTGCAAAGGCAAAACGATAATCCTGAAAAAGAATTGCGAGAACGAGCGGCAGAGAAGATTGGTGCGCGACGAGTTCGACAAACCACGAACTGTCTTCGGTTTTCGTACTCAGATGCAGAGCCGAAGCCGCAAAAATCAGAAGCGCGGTAATCCAAACCGTCTTATTTTCGAGCTTTTGCTTAAAATTGAAAATCAGCAAACCGAGAATCAGCGCAATCGAACCGAAAGTTAAAATCTGCAAAGCGAGATTTGAAGGCGCGATTCGGTAAAATAGAACCGATTGAAAATGAAGCAAAGCGGCAAAACTGCTCAAACCGTAAGCCGCAATCGTTAAAATGCGCGAATCCTTTTTTTCATTTTCCGCCGAATTGACGACGACCGACGGCAGAAATCCGAGTGCCGAAAATGAAATCGCCACCAAAATCGGCGGAAACGGATTTCGGGCAAAATCTTCCCAAACCGAAGTAAAAAGTTCGCCCGTATTCCACAAAACGCCAAGCACGGCGGTCAAAAGCAGAAGCAGATCAATCCTTGAATCTTTGCGTTTGTGTCGCAAAACCATGACGAAAAGAAGCGCGTAGAGCGCAATGCCGACCGCGAAACCGAGAAGATTGATAAGTGATGCCGTATTTAAAGAATACATTTTCTAAGATGCTAACGATTTTTGTTTGAAAAATACAATTTTATCTTAGTAAACAGTTGTTTTAATAGAATAAAAATGATTATTTTCGGAATGAATGGAATTAAGACGGCGCAAGCATCCGAGACCAAAAAGCGTCCGAGACCGGAGCGCGAAACTGACTGGAGCGCGAGCGTTCCCGCTTGCATGAGCGCGATAGCGCGAAAAAAACTCTGATTTCAACAGACTTTTATTCTAATCAAACTCCGTTTCGCCGCTTTCGCGACGATGCAAGCGGGGACGCTCGCGCTTCAGTCAGTTTCGCGCTCCAAATTAATCAACTTTTGCAGAAAGCTCGATTTTATTTGAATCTTTTTTATTTTCGACGATCTTGACAGGCACGTTCCACGCAAGCGTTTTGATCAGGCAAACGCCCGTGTTGTCTTCGCGGCAATAATAAATCGTCAGGCTCGCTTTAATATTTTCCGTGCCGGCTTTTATGGTTTGAAACGGAACGACGAGCGGTAAATCTTTAAATTTCTGTTTCGGATTTTCGATTTTTATGCTTTCCGCGCCTTCAAGCGAAATTTCGTATCGCTGCGGCGCATTCGGATTCAGGTGAAAACCTTCGGGCAGTTTGATGTTGAAAACGAGCGAATTTTCTGCATTATCCGCGATTTCCCGGGCTTCGAGTTTGATCGTGTTTGTATTCGGCAGCGCGCTTGAAGCGATTTCTTCCATTTCAACCGGCGGTTTTAAGCCTTCGATTTTCAATGTCGAGGTTTGCTTTGTCGTTAAATCAACAACCCGAATCGCGTGATTATTCGTATCGGCAACAAAAAGTTTGCCGCCCGCAACCGAAATTCCGCCCGGCTCGTAAAATGTCGCGCTTTTGCCGTCGCTTTGTCCTGATTTTCCGGTTCCGAGAAATGTTGTAACGGTTCGCTCTACAGGATTTAACAGTTTGATTTTGTGATTGTAGGTGTCGGCAATCAAAACCTTTCCGTCGTAAATCTCAACGCCCAGCGGATGTTGCAGACGAACATCGTCGCCTTCGCCGTCAATATCGCCGAAATCGAACAAATCTCCGCCGACAAGCGTTTCGACCGTGGCGTTTTGAAAGTTAATTTCGCGGATAATATTGGCTTCGCTGTCGGCAACGAAAAGATTTTTGCCGTCGGACGCAATGCCCGAAGGCTGCGAAAAAGCCGAATCTTTAATGTCGCCGTCAATTCTTGCTTCGGCACGCGTTCCGGCATACGGTTCAATAAGTTTTTTCTCCGGATCAAGCCGCCAAATCTGGTGCGAACCAGCCATTGCGATAAACAAATCCTTGCCGACCAAAGCCAAATCCCACGGCGAACGCAGCGAAACCTTTAAAGCATCGCCGCCCGCGCCGTTAAAATCGTAAAGATTTCCCGTTCCGGCAATGGTTTCGACCGATTTCGTTTTCAAATTCACGCGCCGGATCGAATGATTTTCCGTATCGGCGACATAAAGAAAATCGCCGCTTACAGCCATTCCCTGCGGTTTGTTAAATCCCGCATTTGCAAAATTTCCGTCTTTTAGTTTGGCATCGCCGCCGCCGATGGTTTCCAGAAGTTTGCCGTTGAAATCCGTAACGATAATTCGATTATGATTCGAATCGGCAATAAAAAGTTTTCGGGATTTCGCATCTGCCAGAACCTTTCCGGGAAAAGCAAGAGGTAATGCACCGACTTTGGCGCGTTCCAGAGCAAATTCGAGCGGTTCTTCGTTTAACGCACCCTTTTTGCGAAAGTCTTCGACTGTTTCGACAAGGAGCTTTTCAATCTCATTAAATTGCCCTTCGCCAAACCAGGTTCCGATGACATAGCCGTTCGGATCAATTAAAACTAAACCAGGCCAGGCTTTAATCGCAAAGGCTTCCCAAATTTTGAAATCGGCATCATTAACGACCGGATGAGTAATGCCGTAGCGCAGGATTATATTGCGGATATTGTCCGTGTCTTTTTCGTTTTCAAACTTCGCCGAATGAACTCCGATGACAACCAGATTTTTTTCGTATCTCGATTCCAGTCTTTCCAGATCAGGAATGATATGAATGCAGTTGATGCAGCCGTAAGTCCAGAAATCGAGCAAAACCATTTTGCCCTTGAGTCCGGCAAGCGAAAGCGGTTTGTCGGTGTTGAGCCAACCTTTGCCGCCCTTTAATTCCGGTGCGCGAACCTTTGGTTGCTGCTGCGTGTTCATTTGAAACGAAAAAAGCGGTGTTGTGCCGCTTAAAATAAATATTAAACCTAAAATCAATTTCAATTGTAAATTCTTCATATTTCAAGTATTCGGACAATTTTTTTTAACAACGGATAAGCGCCGGATTTCCACGGATTTCTTGAAAATAAAATCGGCGTTTATCCCTTGTTTCAAACGTCTTCCGGCTAAATTTGTCCGCTCTTCTTAAAATAATGCCGATTTACCACTCGATTGTTCCCTCTTTCGATTCGTCAATTTCAGCAACTTCCGAGCCGTCATCGTAAAAGAAAAGCTGCATCTGCTCAAAGAGATAATCGTGCGTGTCGGGATTTGATACGTCCAGACCGAAATGATTGATCAGTTGTTTTTGCTTTTCGAGCCATTCCGCCCAGCAATTTTTGCAGCATTCAGCGCCGATCTTTTGTCCGAGTTCGGTCGGAATCGGCGCGTAGCCGATCGGTTCGTTTTTCAGCCCGCAGCGGGCGCATTTAAATTTATCACTTCCAAATAAAGCCATTTTTATTTCTCCTCTTGGTATTCGTTTGTTCTATAAATTGAGATTCAGTTTTACTCTAAGTAGGTAGTAGATAGTAGGTTGTAGATAGTAGATAGTAGCAGGAAAACTATTATCTATATGCCGGAAAATTTAATTCAAAATCATTTTATATACTCTCTACTCTTCCTACTCGCTACTTCCTACTAAGCAGGTGAGCAAAAGTTTTAAGATATTATGAAAATTCTAAAAATCCCTTTAAACATCAGATGTAAGAGAATTTAAGAGTTTTCTGACATTATCCGTTATCCATTTTTAATTATCCATTGGTGCTTATCTACTCGCTACTTCCTACTACCTGCTTTCTACTTTCCTAATCGCCGCCAAAACATCTTCGTCATTCGGGCGAAACAAGCTGATCGTTTCAGTTTTATGATGCCGAATTACGCCGTCTTTATCAATGACGACGACGGCTCTTGCCGATTTTCCGGGAATCCAGGAGCTTACGCCGTATTTTCTGACAACTTCCCCGTTTTCATCCGCCAGAAGCGTTAGCGGCAGTTCGTGTTTTTCCGCAAATTTTTCGTGTGACTTAACCGAATCGGTCGAAATTCCGACAACTTCCGCGCCGGTTGCCGCATAAGCCGCCCAATTATCGCGCACCGAACACAACTGCGTCGTGCAGACGGGCGAATTGTCCGCCGGATAAAATAGCAAAACGACCGTTTTCCCGCGCTGTTCGGACAAAGTCCAATTCTTTCCCGCACCGTCTTTCAACGTAAAATCCGGCGCATTTTCTCCAATTTTCATTTTTTTACTTTAACTCAATTTATCGTTTATGGCGATTGTTCGGAAATTTGTTATTCTCTATATTGGAAATTCGTGAATTTAATTTAGAAAAAATTTTTTTGCTTTTTATTTTGTTCCGTAAATGAACAAAAAACAGCGGTTTATGAGATTTGCCGCATTTTTGCATTTTGATCTATTAAAATTTCACTTGACAAATATCATCAAGAAAAAGTAAAAAAGACGAACGCTTGTTTTTTATAAATGCCGAAATTAAGCAACAATGCCATAAAAATCAGAAAAACCACGATAGAAGATGCGGCACGCGAGCATTTTATCAAACAGGGTTTTCACGCGACTTCGATGCGCGATATTGCCAAAACGGCGGAAGTTTCGCTCGGCAATTTATATAATTATTACGCGACCAAGGAAGCGATCTTTGAATCTATAATTGACAGTTATCTGACGGTGATGGATGACAAACTGCGCGAAATTTTTGCACAGATTGACGAACCGCTCGAACCGTCCAATCTGCGGAAACTGGGCGAAATGCTCGGCGAACTCGTCAATCAGCATTCCGATTTCTGGCTGCTGATGTATATTGACGTACTGGAATTTCAAAACCGTCATTTCCGCAATATGTTTGACGGGCTGACCGACAGATTTCAGAGGGTTTTTGCCGATAAATTTGAAGAAGCACGGCTTCGCGGAGATTTGCGTACGGGCGTTGAACCCGCATCGGTTTTTACCGCCGCATATATGCAGTTTTTTAATTATTTTCTGGTCGAAAAACTCTTCGGCGGCAATCAGCATTTGAATTTAACGGACGAACAAGCACTTAATTCGATCACAAAAATTTTCGCTTACGGCATCTTAAGCGAAGCGAAACTGGCGGAATTTAAGAAATCGGCGATCAACGGATAAATAATAATTGATAACTGATAACTGATAACTGATAATGGATAACGAAAAATAAAAAACATTTATTTGGCTTTTAGCTAAAAATAAAATAATTATCCATTATCCATTATCCATTATCCATTATCCATTATCCATTAAAAAAGTTTTACACGGATGGCATTTTAACAAAAACTGCCTCTTTTAATCTAACATAATAAAAAACGGACGTTCATTTTTATTTAAGGAGCATTGGCTATGAATCGTATAAAAATCATTTTTGCCGCGTTGATTGTCAGCTTTGCGGCACTGGCAAACTCAGTTAGCGCACAAGGCACAACCGGACAAATTTCCGGCACTGTTACCGACCCGAACGGTGCGGTCGTGCAGGGCGCAAATGTAACGACGACGAATTTGGGAACGAATTTTTCGCGCTCGCAGACGACGGGCGAAGACGGCGTTTATGCCTTTCAGCTTCTGCCGCCCGGACGCTACCGCGTAACGGCGACCGCCTCGGGTTTTCAGAAAACGAGTATTGAAGCGGTCGTCAATATCACGCAGACGACGAATGTCAATGTCGCGCTTTCGGTCGGCGGTGTAAATGTTGATCCGGTGATCGTGACGGCGGAAACTCCGGTTTTGCAGAATGAAACGTCGCAAACCGGACGCGTCGTCGAAGGCGAAACAATTCGCCAACTTCCGCTTCCAACACGAAATTTCCAGCAGCTTCTGACGCTTCAAGCCGGAGCGCAATCTTCGGTTTCAAACAATACCGAACTCGGGCGCGGCGATTCGACCATTACGGTCAACGGGCAGCGCACGACTTCAAACAGCGTCAAGATCAACGGCGTTGATGCCAACTCGATCGGCACGAATTCCACGCCGAACATCGCCGTTCCGGCAAGCGATTCATTACAGGAATTTATCGTCCAGACTTCGCTTTACGACGCTTCGAACGGAAGAAATGCGGGAGGAAATGTCGAAGCCGTCACCAGAAGCGGTTCTAATGATATTCGCGGAAACGTCTATTATTTCCTGCGTAACAAAAATCTTAATGCCAACGAACCTTTTGTCAAAGCTCGCGGTATCGAACGTCCTATTTTAGATCGCAATCAATACGGTGTAACCCTGGGCGGTCCGATCGTTAAAGACCGCGTGTTTTTCTTCGGTTCGTATCAGGGAACAAGAGAGCGCAACGCGCTTTCGCTGGCAAACAGTCTGACATTTCCTTCGATTCCGCTCGGTTTGACCGATACGAATCGAACATCCGCCGGACTTATTGCCGCGTTCGGCGTGGCGGCGGTCAATCCGGTTTCGCTGACAATTTTGAATGCGCGTCTGCCGGACGGAAGTTTTGCAATTCCCTCTTCGGGCGCCGGTTCAGCCGCTTCGAATTGTCCGCTCGCGTCGCTCGGCGGCAATATTAACCGCTGTCCGATCTCAACGCCGCAAACCGGACTTTCGCGTTTTACGGAAAATCAATTTAACGCCAATTTGGATTTTACGATCTCCGATAAACACACCTTCGGAAGCAAGATATTTTTCGCCGATAATCCGACAAAACAGGCAAATTACAACTTTGCCGGTCTCGGCAACGGCACATCACAGCTCGTCGGTTTCGGCGGCGATCTGGCGATCAAACAAACGCTTCTGTCATTTACCGATACTTATATAATTAATTCAAACATCAGCAATCAGGCGCGTTTCGGCTTTAACCGCCTTCTCGTTACGAGCGTTCCCGAAGAACCTTTTACGGCAAATCAACTCGGAATTACAAGCCCTCTGCAAAATCTTTTTCCCGGCGCGCCGACTTTGACGGTTGCCGGACTGGATGCAAATTTTGCCTTCGGCTCATCGGTTTTAGCCGATCAATCTTCGCGCATCAACGCCTACAGTTTGCAGGACACTGTTTCCATCGTCAGCGGCAAACACCGCATCAGAATCGGCGGCGAGTTTCGTTATTCGACCGTTAAATTTTATTTTAATTCGTTTTCACGCGGACAGGTGATCTTCTCCAGTTTCAACAATTTCCTGACCGGAACCGGAACTTCGATCATCGGTTCGGGCGTTTTCGACCGCTCATTTAAGGTCAAGGATTTTAACGCGTTTATTCAGGACGATTATAAAGTTACCGACCGCTTAACACTCAATTTCGGTCTGCGTTACGATTTTTACGGTCTGCCCGTCGAAGAACAAGGCAGATTGGTTAACTTGCTGCCCGATCAACTGGTTATCGGAACAGCGGCAAATCCCGCGCCGCCGCCGAACGGTTTGGTGCAGGCGGAAGGCGGCGGGCTTCCGGGCGTTCCGACGGTTGAAAAAACGCTCGTTCCGACCGATAAAAACAATTTCGCGCCGCGCATCGGTTTTGCCTATCGCGTTGACGAAGCCGGAAAACTCGTCGTGCGCGGCGGTTACGGAATTTATTACGACCGCATCTCGACGCGTTTTGCCAACACACAGCTTTTTAATTATCCGTATCTCGCTTTAGGAATCGGACTTCCGGGACTTCTGCGAACATTCTCCGATCCGTTCGTGCCGATTCCGCAACCTTCGGCTTTTCCGACTGCCGCGACGATTCCTTCGCCGCTTTCGCCGATTGCACCGTTTGTCGGCGTTCCGGTCAGCGGAGTTTTTGTTGATCCCGAACTGAAAACGCCGTATATTCAGCAATATAATCTCGGCGTTCAATGGGAATTTGCCAGAAATACGGTTTTGGAAGTCGGCTATGTCGGCAACTCGGGTTCAAAACTTCTTCAGGTTATCACGCTGAATCAGCCGGTTTACAGTGCCGCAACCAACAGTTTCGCACCGCCGCTTGCCGCCGGAAGCATTATTTCGGTCAACAAAAATGTTACGGGCGGAGTTCAGCAGGTTCAGACGACATCCGAATCGAATTACAATTCGCTGCAAGTTTCTCTAACCAAGCGTTTTTCAAAGGGATTGCAAGTTTTAGGCGCATATACTTACGGGCGTTCGTTCGATTATTATTCGGGTTCGGGGCTGAATGAACTGACCAATATTCCGGGCGATCAATTCAACTGGCGAACAAATTACGGGCGTTCGGATTTCAACCGCGACCAACGTCTGGTCGTCAGCGGCGTTTACGACCTGCCGAAATATGATTCGGGTTCCAAATTTGCGAAAGCACTTTTGAATAACTGGCAAATTGCCGGAATTATGGTTTTCCAGACGGGTTTGCCGTTCTCGGTCATTGACAATCCGGGCAACGCGGTGATCAGCCGCGCCAATTATAATTCGGCGTTCGGCGGAAGCATCTACACGAGCGGCGATGTTTCGGACAGATTAGGCGGATTTTTCAGCACCGGCGCATTTGTAACTTCGCGTCCGCGGCTTGACGGCACGAGCGTCGGCATTGTCAATAATCCGACCTTCGATCCGAACGCGCCGTTCGGCAATACGCCGCGCAACTTTTTGACCGGACCGGGACAGAAAAATATAGATTTTTCCGTAATCAGATTCATCCCGTTCACCGAACGCATCCGCGGTGAAATTCGTGCTGAATTATTCAATGTTTTCAACTGGGTAAATTACGCCAATCCCGTCAACAACATCGCGCTCGGCAATTTCGGACAAATCACGAGTGCTTCGACCGGACCGCGCGTGATTCAACTCGGATTCAAACTGAATTTTTAATTTGAACGGAGAGCAATGACTGGAGCGCAGGCTGCATGAGCGCGATAGCGCGAAAAAGCGTTTAATTTCAATAATCTTGATTTTACTTCAAACGCCATTCCGTTGCTTTCGCAACGATGCAGGCAGGCTGCCTGCGCTCCGGTCGAAAACGCTTTGCGCTCCAATTATATTAAGCAATGAACTTATTTTATAAAACTTACGGCGCGGGCGAAGCCTTAATTTTGATTCCCGGTTTTGCTTCGGGCGCGTGGACCTGGTTTTGCCAGACGGAAGAATTATCCAGGGATTTCCGCGTCATTACCTTTGATCCGCGCGGAATCGGCTCATCAAACAACGATGCGCAAAATCTTTCGATGCAGACATTTACCAAAGATATTTTGCGGATTTTAGATGATTTAAAGATTGAAAAAACGAATGTTTTAGGCGCGAGCTTCGGCGGATTTGTCGCACAGGAATTTGCCCTGAAATTTCCCGCACGGGTTGAAAATTTGATTCTGGCTTGCACTTCGGCAGGCGGAAAATATCATATCAAACCCGACATCGAGATTTTGCGCTCATTTACGAGAAATCCGAGTTTATCGCTCAGCGAACAAATACGGCAGTTTTTCCGTCCGGCTTTTACCGAGGAATTTAACGCCGAAACGGTCGAAAAAGTTTGTCAATTACGCGAGGAAAACGAAGTTTCCGACGAAACCTATCTGGCGCAGTTGGGCGTGGCTATTTCATTCGATTTTGAAGAAAATCTCGACAAAATTTTTCATCGAACTTTAGTCATAACGGGCGACAAAGACAAGATCGTGCCGATGGAAAACTCTTTGAATTTGTCAGAAAGAATCCCGAACGCACGACTCGAAATCATTAAAAACGGCAGTCATCTGTTTTTTATCGAAAACGCGAAAGAATTTAATCGAGAAGTAAGCGAATTCTTGTCAGAACCGTCTGCGATAGCGGACGGTTTAATGTGAAAATCGAGAGCTTTAGCAAACAATCTTTAACCATCCGCTACCGCAGATGGTTCTGACTTTATGAGAAACGCAAAAATTATCGGCAGCGGAGTTTCCGTTCCCGAAAAAATTTTAACCAACGCCGATTTAAGTGCGATGCTCGGCGAAGATATTACGGATTTTGTCGTCAACAATCTCGGAATCGAAGAACGCCGCGTTTTAGCAGAAGACGAAAGCGCGGCTGATATTGCGACGACAGCGGCACGAAACGCGCTCGAAAATGCCGGAATTTCCGCCGAAGAACTTGATTTAATCATCGTCGCGACCGATACGCCGGAATATCTCTCGCCCGGAACTTCCGTTGTCGTTCAGCATCGCATCGGCGCAAAAAATGCCGGAACATTTGACACGAATGCGGCGTGTGCCGGATTTGTCACGGCTTTGGATACAGCGTGTAAATATATAATTGCCGATATAAATTACAAAAATATTCTGGTCATCGGCGTTTATGCAATGACAAAATTTCTTGATTGGACGGAAAAGAAAACCGCGACAATTTTTGCCGACGGCGCGGGCGCGATTATTTTGCAGTCGGACGAAACGGGTAAAAGCGGCGCACTCGCTTCAAAACTCGAAGCGTTCGGCGAATACAATGATTTTTTAGGAATCTTCGCCGGCGGCTCGAAAATGCCGGTAACAAAAGAAGTTTTAGAGAACGGTTATTACAACAAGGTGCGTTTTGCGAAAAGAACGCCGCCCGAAATCAATTTCGAAGGCTGGCAGAGAATCGTCAAAGAATTATTAAATCGCGTTGATCTGACGCTCAATGATGTTAATTTGTTTTTATGGACGCAGGTCAATCTTTCGACGATCAAAGAAGTGATGAAAGCGTTAGATCAACCGATGGAAAAAACGCACACGATTATGCAGAAATGGGGCTACACGGGTTCGGCGTGTATTCCGATGGTCTTGCACGACGCGCTTTCCGAAGGAAAATTAAAACGCGGAGATATTGTAGTTTTCTGCGCGTCCGGCGGTGGAATAAATATAGCGGCGATGGTTTTTCGGTATTGATAATTTATTGTTTGAAAATAAAATCAGCGATGGACGTTAAAAAAATCAAGAACGCGGCGGTCGTGATCGCTGAAAAATTTATGTTCGGTGTAGCAGATTGCCAGTTGGTCGCCGATGTCGTTAAGGTAGGAATTATACTGCGGCGGAATCACGCTCGTCCAATTTGAAGTGTTCGGATTTTGGAGCAGAAAGCCGTGCGAATCGAGAAATCCGTTTTGCTTGAGCGCGTTATAAATTGTTTGTGAATCGGCGGCGCTCAAACCGTTGATGCGCCAAAATCTTTCGGGATAGACGGGCGAAGGCGCGAGCAGATTGTATTTCGCGGGAATATTTCGACCGAGCAGATTTTGATAATTTGAAGCCGCTTGCGCGATGCCGTCCGCGCCGATCGTCGTGTCGTTCTGCATCAGATTCCAGATCGTCGGCACGGTGGTTTGGGATATAACATTTACGGATCCGGCAGCGATGAAAATGCTTGTTGCGCGAAAATTAAGCGCGCGGGAAACACGCGGAGCAAACGCGCCGCCGTTTGAAATGCCGTTGGCGAAAACCGGAGTCGAAGCGGAAATCCAACCGCGCGAAATGAACAGATTTATCGCCGCTTGGACGTTTTGCATATCGGGATTATTTTCGAGTTGCGGATTCGGATTCCATTGGCGATTAATGCGGTCAACGCTGCTCAAAGTAACGACGGCATAATTTTCAGCGACGGCTTCGTTGGCAAAAATCCGCTGTTCGTCGTTGGTAAAAAGTCCGGTCGCGCTGCCGCCTGCACCGTGAAAATGAAAGATCACGCCGACCGGCGCGGCGGGAAAGCGATAGCCCATTTGCGATCCGTTGATCGTTTCGTAAGTCGGATTCCAAACGGGCGCGGATTTATAAACGGCGGTCAAATTGATGTTTAGCGACAGATTGTTGACTTTCGTATGATATTCGAATGAATTTTGAACCAAAGCCGTATCGCCTGTCCAGCGGTCGAAAACCATTCCCGGCGGATTCGGGTCAGCCCAAATATGAACGATCTGGCGACCTCTGATCTTCGTATCGCCGCTGCCATTTGTCACGGAAAGATTAGTGCGCTGCGCGAAACAGAAAGTTGATAGTGAGATAGTTACGAGTATGTATGTAAAATATTTCATGGAATTTTTTCGGCATACTTTTGACGCGGTAAATGTATTTTTAGTCTGAAAAATGAAATTTCAAAATATTTACCAATTATTCCATGCACAAACCGCAAAAAACGGCGGCGAAAAGATTTTTTATTCGCGCCGAAATGACGCTTGGAAATCGCAGAATTGGGAAGATTTTGAAAATCAGGTAAATAATTTCGCGTGCGCTCTGCTTGCGAAAGGTTTATCGAAAGGTGCGAGCGTAGCGATTTTGGCGGGAAATGTTCCCGAATGGACGATTGTTGATGTAGCGACAATCGCGGCGGGCGGTGTCGGTGTCGGGATTTATCCGACGAGTTCGCCCGCGCAATGCGAATATATTATCAACCATTCGGACGCGGAGTTTGTTTTTGTTGATTCGGTGAAACAACTTGAAAAGGTTTTGCAGTTCGATTTCCCGAAAGTCAAAGAAATTATTTGTTTAGAGAAAATAACAGAAGCCCGCACGTTAGTAAGGGCGGAAAATCCGCCAAGTGAATTGTCCGCCCTTACTAACGTGCGGGCTTCTGCCTTTGGTGAATTTCTCGATTTCGGCAGGCAAAACCGCGATGAATTTTTGCCGAAAGTCGGAGAAATCGGCAGAAGCGCAAAACCGGAAGATATTGCGATTATGGTTTACACTTCCGGGACGACCGGACAGCCGAAAGGCGCACGGCTTTCGCACAAATATATTTTGAATTCGGTCGAATCTCTGCGCCAATCTGTGCCGATTTTCCGCGATGATGTTACGCTTTCTTACTTACCGGGCTGCCACGTCGCGGAGAGAATTTCGGGCATTTATAATCGTTTGTATAACGGTGTGAGCGTGTATTTTGTTGATGATCTTTCACGGCTTTACGAATATTTGCTCGAAGTTACGCCGACGGTTTTTGCCAGTTTGCCGCGATTTTTCGAGAAAATTTATGCAAAGGTCGTTTCCGAACACGGGAAAGAAGCGAGCGAGCAGAATTTGAAAGACGCTTTCGGCGGAAATGTCAGACTTTTGACAAGCGGCGGTGCGCCCTTGCCGAATGAAATCGCGCAGTTTTTTGCCGATAGAAACCTGCCGATCTTGCAGGCTTACGGCTTGACGGAAAATATCTGTGTCGCGTTTAATACGCCCCAAAATCTGAAATTCGGCACGGTCGGCAAACCGATGCCGATGTGCGAAGTTAAAATCGCCGAAGATGGCGAAATTCTTATTAAAAGTGAGATGATGTTTTCCGGTTATTACAAAGACGCGGCAAAAACCGCTGAAATGTTTGACGCGGACGGCTGGCTGAAAACGGGTGATTTAGGAAAATTGGACGCGGACGGATTTTTAAGCATTACGGGCAGAAAAAAAGAAATTATCGTTTTATCAAGCGGCAAAAACGTCGCGCCCGCGCTTGTCGAAAATCTCGTTAAGGAAAATCATCTGGTCAGTCAATGTTTTGTTTCGGGCGACGGCAAAAGTTACTGTGTCGCGCTGATAACTTTGAATCAAATCGAATTGGAAACTTTTGCACGGATGAATAAAATCGAGTATGAAGATTTTGTCGAATTAACAAAAAACGAGCAGATTTTCGATTCGATCAGCGAAACTGTTGACCGCGCGAATTCAAAACTTTCGCCGCCCGAACAGATTAAAAAATTCGTGATTTTAGACCGCGATTTTTCGCTTGAACGGGATGAAATTACACCAACGATGAAATTGAAACGAAACGTGATTGCTGAAAAATTTGGACGGATGGTTCTACAATTATATGATTAAGTTCGTAATAAACTTTACAAATCTATGAATGAAAAAGGCGAAACATTTGGCTGTCTTTGGGGAATGTTATCTTCGGGGGCTTTTACTATCGGCTTGTTGATTTGTATTTTTTCAATGTTTTTATGTATTGAACTCGATTATACCGAGCAGCAGAGAGATGCCTGTGAAATTAAATCCGGTTTTATGTTGGTTTTTGGCTTTTTTGTAACTTTCGGGTCAGCCGCCGTAATGCTTTTTAGTGCAAAAATTTTAGGATTTTTTCGTTAAAAACTCCAATAATACGAAATAAAAGTCACGCCGACGATGAAATTGGAAAGAAATATCGTAAGCGAGAGATTTCAGAAGGAAATTGAAAATTTGTATGACTAAGGACTGGAGCGCAAGCGGCTCGCTTGCATGCATTTGAAAAAGGCAAAAGGCGTGCGGGAAAATTTGACTTGAAATTTATCACGCGCCGTTTTCGCGCTATCGCGCTCATGCAAGCGAGCTGCTTGCGCTCCAGTCAGATTGAAATTATGAAAAAAATCTTATTGGCAAAATTGTTTATTTTAATTTTCGCGTTCGCGGTTTTCGCGCAAGCGCCGCAGGAAAAATCGGTGACGGTTTTCGGTGCGAAGATTCGTTATCTGGAAGCGGGCGATGCGGCAAAACCGACGGTGATTCTGCTGCACGGACTCGGCGCGCAAGCCGAGAGTTGGCAATTGAATATTGCCGCGCTGTCGGCGAATTACCGCGTAATTGCGCCCGATCAGATCGGTTTCGGCAAGAGCGACAAACCGTTTTTAAAATACCGCGTCGGCACATTTGTTGATTTTCTCGACAAATTTATGGCGGAATTAAAAATTGAAAAAGCTTCATTGGTCGGAAATTCGATGGGCGGCTGGGTCGCGGCTTGGATGGCGATCAAATATCCGAATCGCGTCGAAAAGATCGTTCTGGCGGATGCCGCCGGAATCATTCCCGCAAATGTTGATATAAATCAGATTTATCAGCTTAATAATTCGACGCGAGACGAGATTCGCGCCAATTTGAAACTCATTTTTGCCAATCCGCTTTTACAAAATAATGAAGCGTTGGTTGACCAATTTTTCACGCAGCGCGTTACGGCAAATGACGGTTACACGATCAATTCGATCATCGAATCAATCAAGCGCAAAGAAGATTTGTTGAATGACCGCCTCGGCGAGATCAAAAAACCGACGCTGATAATCTGGGGAAAACAGGACGGACTTCTGCCCGTCGCGGACGCAACTACATTTAACAAAGGAATTATTAATTCGCAGCTTGTCATCTTTGACAATTGCGGACACGTTCCGCAGTTTGAAAAAGCGGCGGAGTTTAATAAGACGGTTTTGGAATTTCTAAATAACTGATAATTGATAGTTGATAATGGATAATTAAAAACATTATCAACTATCAATTATTAATTATCAATTATCAATTATTTAATATGGATTTGAAAATCGGAGATAAATTCTCCACCACAAAACAAATAACGGACGCGGTCGTTCGCGCATTTGCCGAACTTTCGGGCGATTTTAACCCGATTCATCTGGACGAAGAATTTGCCGCGAAAACACAATTTAAACGAAGAATCGCGCACGGAATGATTTCCGGCGCACTCATTTCCGCAGTTTTGGGCAATGAATTCAAAGAGAAAAAAATCGTTTATCTGTCGCAGACAATGAAGTTCATCGCGCCTGTTTTTATTGACGACACCATTACGGCGACGGCGACAATTATTGATATCAGGCAAGATAAACCGATTATTACGATTGAAACCGTTTGCACTAATCAATCGGATGAAACGGTCGTCAAAGGCGAAGGCAAGATTATGCTTTTGGCATAATCAAGGCAAAAGGAAAAAGGTAAAAGGCAAAATGGAAAAAAGCGAAAAATCTCCGGCGAAAATTAAGGATATTCGAGAAAGAGCATTTGTCTTTGCCGTCAGAATAATCAAACTTTGTCGGTATTTAGAGAAAAATGCCGATGTCGGCAAAACCATAATCACACAATTGCTGAAAGCCGGAACTTCCGTCGGTGCAAATCTTGAAGAAGCTCAAGCCGGACAAAGTAAACCCGATTTTATCAGTAAAAACGCCATCGCATTGAAAGAAGCGCGAGAAGCGAAGTATTGGTTGAAATTGATTGCGGCAACAAATAATTTTAAGGAAAACATAGAAAGCGGCATAAAGGAACTGATCGAAGAAGCCTCTGAAATATCAAATATCATCGCTTCGATAATAGTTTCTGCTAAATCGGAAAAGTAAGAAGTTACAAAACTTTTACCTTTTACCTTTTTACTTTTGCCTTGTAAATTGCACTATGAAAGAAGAAAAAACAAAAGGTTACGCAATTTACGCACTTGCGCTCTTGACGCTCGTTTATACGCTCAATTTTCTCGACCGCCAGATAATTTACATTCTCTTTCAGCCGATCAAGCAGGAAATGGCGTTTTCCGATACGCAGCTTGCTTTGCTCGGAACGACGAGTTTTGTGATTTTTTACACATTGCTCGGCATTCCGTTCGGTTGGCTGGCGGATCGCGGCAATCGAAAATATTTGATCGGTTTCGGGCTTCTTGTGTGGAGCCTTTTTTCCGGTTTGACCGGATTTGCCAACGATTTCTGGACGCTTTTTTTCTGCCGCGTCATGGTTGGAGTCGGCGAAGCAACGCTCGGACCGGCGGCAATTTCACTGCTTTCGGATTATTTTCCGCCGACCAAACGCGCGACTGTTACGAGCATTTATTCGATGGGAATTGCCGTCGGCGCAGGACTTGCGGCATTTTTGGGCGGATGGATCGGTTTAAATTTCGGTTGGCGTTGGGCTTTTTATCTGCTCGGGTTTCCCGGAGTTTTTATTGCCGGGTTGGTCTTCATTCTGCGCGAACCATTGCGCTCGCCGGACGCGAAAGTTGCCGAAAAAGAAAATATCGGCGACGAAACTGGCTGGAAAAAGCTCGTCAAAAGCAAACCGTTCCTTTTTCTCTGCCTCGGTTACGCTCTGCTCGGATTGGCGACGAATAATCTTTCAATTTGGGGCGCGGTTTTCTACACACGGGTTTTCAAATTGGATATTGCGACGATCGGTTTTTACACGGGAACTTTTGTGATTATTGCCGGAATTCCCGCGACGCTTTACGGCGGCGTTCTGGCGGATTGGTTTCGGCGCAAATCGGCGGGCGGGCGAATGTTTTACGGCGCGATTCTTTCCATTATTTCTGTTCCGTTCTGGTTGCTATTGCTGTTTGCACCGAATTACAAAATCGCCTTTGCCGCAAACTTTGCTCTTCTGGCAATCGCGCTCGCTTGGCTCGGAGCTGCCGCCGCGGACGCGACCGAAATTGCGGGCGCAAAACTGCGCGGTTTGGCGGTTGCCATTTACTTTTTCGCCGTAAATATCGCCGCGTATTTGATCGGCTCGAATTTGATCGGCAAATTAAACGATTTTGCCGGAATCGCAACCGACGCTAAAGGCATTACGACAAATGCCGAAATGATGCGCTACACATTGCTCGTCTGCCCAATTTCCTGCGTCTTAGCGGCAATTTTTCTCTTTATCGGCAGTAAATATTTGAACAAAAATGTTTAATTTTTCCGGCAAATTATACAGGTCAGAATTTAATCTTTAACCATCCGCTACCGCAAATGGTTCTGACTTTGTTTTCATTGACATTCATTATGAACGGAATCTTTAACCATCCGCTACCGCAGATGGTTCTGACTTTGTTTTCATTGACATTCATTATGAACGGAAACGAGATAACCGTTGCCGTTTAACTGCACGACATCACCTTCAACACTTTGCGAAATGCTGTATTCGCTTGTGTTTCCGTTCTGCGATTGCAAGATCAGAGTTGACGAACGCACCTGAAATCTGCCGCCTTCCGTTTCTTCGTCGGCAATTGAAAGCGTTCCCGCGCCGCCGCCGGAAAATCCGCCGAAATACGTCCGCTTGGCATATTCGCCGTTCGGACAAAACCAGATTTCGACCTTGTCGCTGATGCCGCCTGAAGTTTTCGCCATCGTCAATTTACGTCCGCCCAATTCCCTTGCCCAATCCGCGTCCGATTTTGTATTGCAGCCCAACCCGACCAATAAAATACAGGCGAAAGCGATGATTGACCAAAAATGTTTTGAAAAAAAGCCCGCATATAATTTCATAAAATTCCTCTTCCTTCAGTTTATAAATTTTCGGCAAAACCGTTGCCTTCCGTTTTAAACTGACAAAAGAGAAAAAAATGTGTCGCAAATATTATTTGTTTTTTACGGATATAATTTCCGCCGCGATTGAAACGGCGATTTCTTCCGGCGTGCGGCTGCCAATTTTTAAGCCGATCGGTGTTCTTATTTGTGCGAGTTTTTCCTTGTCCAAACCTTCTTTTTCCAATGATTTGAGCAAAATTTTCATCTTCGCTCTGCTTCCCAAAACGCCGAAATATTTGATTTTTTTCTCAAAAAGCGCGCGAATGACAATTTCATCGAATTTATAGCCGAGCGTCATCACAACGACATAAATATTTTCTCCGCCTTCAATAAATTCGCCGATTTGCTCGTAAGATTCGATGATTCGTTTTTCGTGAACGAAACTATTTTTCTCAAGTGTGTTCAACTCTGCGCGGTCGTCAAAAAGCGAAATATGAAAATCCATCTTCGCCATAATTTCTGACAAAGCAAGCGCACAATGTCCGCCGCCGATGATGAAAAGTTTGTTTTTGAAACCTAGTAATTCTTCGTAAATAAATTTGTGTTCATCGCGCCGTTCAAATCTAAAACTAATTTCTGATTTCAAATCCAAAATTTCAAATTTTAATTCCGTAATACGCAAAATTTTAGATTGATAACTTTCCAGCGCGTCAATAATTTCTATAACAGTTTGTAAATTAATCGGCTTCAACTCATAAAACACAACTGTCTGCCTGCCCGAACAGATCATTCCGCTTGAATCAGGCGAATTCTTTTGATGAACTTGTTCGACGATTTCTGAATCAATTTTGAATTTTGAATTTTGAACTGAGCGAGTTCGACGAGCCGAACTTCCATCACGCCACCGCCGATGCTTCCCGCTAATTCGTCTTCGGCGACGATCATTTTAAAACCTTGTCTGCCCGGCGAACTTCCCGAACTTTCTGCGACGAGAAGCAAAACCACCAACTTAATTTGTTTTAATTTTAATGCGGCAAATCGCCAGATTTCGAGTTCTTTGTTCACCTGATAAAGCCCAAACAATTAGTTTTCTTAAAAAGTCGGTTAAAATTATTCAACGGAATTCCTGATTCAACGGAATTATGAACGTGGAAATTTGTGATTGTCAAATAAAAGTTGACTTCCATTTTAAAATTAAGCTATAAATAATTCGGTATAACAAAACCAAAAGTCGGCTCTATACAAAGTTCGGCAGCTATCGAATGTAATCAGGGAAGATGGTATGAGTGAGCAAATCAAACCAAACGAAGTTGATGTTTCGCCCCAAGCCGAAATTAATCCTCCCCGTTATTTATCCGCGCCGAAAATTTGTCATAATCAGAACTGTAATTTCCAAACTCACGAGCCTTTATCCAAATGTCCGAAGTGCCGGCGACCAATATGGACGACGAATGAATTCCGGCTTATTTCATTACCAATCATTTTTTGCGGTTTTTTCTTATCAGGTATTGGCGGCGGGCTTCTTTACTTTGCAGCCCCGCAAATAATAGGGTCAATGGCTGCAAAAATATTCATAACAGGAATTTTCGGCGTGATTTTGGCATTTGGCTTGTGCGTTCTGGCTGTCGGTTTATGGCAGGTATTATTTGGCAGAGCCAACCGCCGTCTAATATTTATTTTTCTTACATTATTGCTTCTGGGGATGCTGATAATTGGTTTTGGGCGACTTATTTTAATACTACTTTCGGAATCTTAGCCAGACAATGCTTATGAACGCCGCCGAACAAATCATTGGACACGAGGGCGAAACAGCGACTTTGTTATCGCGTGGTCTTTTTAACTCGGAGTTGCGCGTATTCGGTTTCGCCCCGTGTCAACTCAACCGTTATGCCTTTTCTCGTTGAAACCGATAAGTTATTTGTATGACGAAAGCGACACAAAAAGTTAAAGTTTCAAATGACCGCACTTCATTTTCTACGCTTTGGCTTGAGCCTTGGGGCGAAGATTATGGAATGCACCCGAACGATGAACTCAAAGTTGTCGCCGTCGAAGCCGAAGAAAAGTTTTGCTTTCACGTTTATTATGACGAAAATGATATAAAAGTTTGGGCGGAAGGCGATGCCAAATATGTCGCCGTCTATCAGAACGATAAAATGTTATCGTGTGGACACAATCGTCCGAGCAATTTAACGCACAACGAAAATATCAGGTGCGCGATGTGCGACAAACTTTTGGCAGAATACGACGCTTCGACGGACAAGCATATTCCTTCAGTTGAAGCGTTGTTTGAAAACGGCGCAGTTCCTGTTCCAAACTTCGGCTGGTTTTGTAGTCAAGAGTGTGGAAGACTTTTTACAGAGAAAAAAGGCACAACATTTGACAGAGATGCCGAAGGAAACATTCGCTATTATTGACGGAAGGCATAACAAATCAATGGACGTGAGGGCGAAACAGCGACTTTGTTATTCGGCTTGTCCGTTGAACTCGGAGTTGTGTGGTGGCGGTTTCGCCCCACGTCATCTCAGCCGTTATGCCGCTTCTCGTTGTGATGTTGGTCGTGAGAAAATAGAACAAAGAAAAAACTATGAAATTGATTCTACTTGCAATAATCGTTGTCTTTGTCGCTACTGGTTTGGTCTTTGGACAAAGTGAGAAAAAGAATGACACGCTTGAGCAGGAAATCAGAAAACTCGACCTTACCGAAGCTGATGCGATTTTGCGTGGCGATTTCACGGCGTTGAACAAACTTTTGGCAGAAGATTTTACCGTCAACAATCCGCGTAATGAAATAGCCAAAGGAAGAGAAGCCGTCTTTACGTTAATCCGCAACGGCACAATCAATTATTCTTCGTTCGTGCGAGAACCGGAAACTTTTCTGTTCTACAAAAATACTGTTATTGTGATGGGACTGGAAACAATTAAACCGACAGGCACAGAGCAAATCGTGCGCCGACGCTACACAAATATTTGGATGAAGAAAAAGGGCAAATGGGTTCTGACGGCGCGACACGCAAACGTCATCTGTCCAAATTGAGAAGTTTCGTGAATAAAAACGGAAAGGCTCTTTCAATGATGGGCGGCATAACTCAATCGTTAAACCTTAACTTCCGAATACAAATTCATCAAAACTTTTTCCGGCGTAAAAGGCGCGTCGAATTTCGGTAAATTTTCCACATTAAACGCTTTAACCGCTTCACGAATCGCAAAATAGGCGGCAATGCCGTAAATCAGCGGCGGTTCGCCGACTGCCTTTGAATTGAAAATGGCGGGATTTTCCCGAAAGGTTTCAAGCGGCAGAATTTCGATCTCCTTCGGCACGGAATAAATGTCGGGAATTTTGTAGGTCGAAAGCGCGTTCGAGCGAAGTTTTCCGCTTTCATCGTAGAAAATTTCTTCCATCGTCATCCAGCCCAAGCCTTGCACGATGCCGCCTTCGATCTGTCCGAAATCAACCGAAGTGTTCATCGAACTGCCGAAATCGTGGCAACATTTGATGAAATCAATTTCATAAATTCCGCGCAGGCAATCTACGCTCACGCCAACCATCGCCGTGCCGTAAACGTGGTAGGAAAAAGGCTTTCCCTTAGCGATTGACCAATCAAAACTGATTCCGGGCGTGGCATAATGCGCGTGTTCACTTAAATTTACGCGCCGCAGATGCGCTTCCATAACAAGCGTTTTCCAATCCAAACTCGTCTTTTCGCCGTCAAGATAAACAAACTCATCCTGAATCGAAATCGCGTTCGGAGTCCCGCCTTTAGGCGGAAAATCTGACGAAATGCCGCTTGAAAGCGAAACGCTGAACGCGCCATCATTGGTTAATTCTCCGGCGACTTCTTTTAATCTGTTTAGAATTGTTTCGCAAGCAATTTGCGTAGCGCGTCCATTCAGATCAGCGGCGGCGGAAGCGGCGGTCGGGCTCGTGTTGGCGATGCGCAAAGTGTTTGTCGTGTGAACTTTTATTCTTTCAATCGGCAGAGAAAAAACTCTTGCGGCGACCTGCGCCATTTTCGTATTTACGCCCTGCCCCATTTCGACCGCGCCGGTTGAAACCGCAACCGAACCGTCCGTGTAAATGTGTACGAGCGAACGCGCCTGATTCATCGGCGTTTTCGTAAAACTTATACCGAAACAAACAGGCATCATCGCCACGCCTTTTTTGATGAATTTATTGGCACGGTTAAATGATTCCGCTTCATTTTTTAATCCGGCAAAGTCATATTGCTTATCGGCTTGCGTCCAACTTGTTACCGCTTCCGATTCGGCGATTTGCCCGTATGGAAATTCGTCGCCCGTTTCGATCAGATTTTTGCGCTGAATTTCCGAAGCCGAAACATTCAATTTTTCCGCCGCGTGCGCGATTGCCGATTCGATAACGAACATCCCCTGCGGTCCGCCGAAACCGCGAAATGCCGTGTTCGGCGGCAAATTCGTTCGGCACGAAAAGGCAGTTGCCGAAACATTCGGAATAAAATATGAATTCGTGCAATGAAAAAGTGTGCGTTCGAGAACGGGCAAAGACAGATCGCAAGAAGCGCCCGCATTTTGATAAAACGTCGCGGAATAAGCAACAATTCGCCAATCTTTGCCCAAACCGATCTTATAATCAGCCGAATACGGATGACGTTTGCCCGTCATTCGCATATCTTCCATCCGGTGAAGCGCATATTTTACCGGGCGTTTTGTTAATTGCGTGCCGACCGCGCAAATTGCCGCCCAGACGTTTGCCTGATCTTCCTTGCCGCCGAAACCGCCGCCGAGCCGCGTAACGTCAACTTCGATCAAATTCATCGGCAAACCCGTCACGCGCGAAACACACCGCTGAACGGCGGTCGGTCCCTGCGTCGAAGAATAAATTTTCAAGCCCGTAGCTTCGGTCGGAACGCAATATGCGCCCTGCGTTTCGATATATAAATGCTCTTGCCCGTTGACATCGGCGCGACCTTCAAAAATATGTTCGCAAGACGCGAAAGCCTTTTCCGCATCGCCCAATATAAAAGTTTTCGGCGGCGCGATCAGTTCGCCTCTGGCGTGCGCCTCGCGTGCGTCCGTAATAATTTCGAGCGGCTCGATCTCGGCGCGTATCAATTTTGCCGCCGCGTGCGCCTGCGCTTCGGTTTCCGCCAAAACGAGCGCAATCGGCATTCCGCAAAAATGCACTTCTTCGTCAGCCAACAGCGGTTCGTCAGGCAAAATCCCGCCGATCTGGTTTTCCCCCAAAAGATCTTTCGCCGTGATAATTTTCACTACGCCCGACGCTTTCTCGGCTTCGCTAAAATCAATATTTTTCAATTTCCCGTGCGCGACGGGTGAATCATAAACGCACGCAAAAAGCGTCCCTTGCAGCAGCGGAACATCATCCAAGTAAACCGATTCGCCGCGCACGTGCGATTTTGAATCTACATTTTTCATTCTGAGTAAACTATTTTATTTTCAACTTCAATCCAAAATTTGCGAATCGTCAGCCAGGGATAAATTCTGACGTTAACCGAAATATTTATTCCTTGATAATTGAAATCAAATTTAGGCACATACCATAAACTACTGTCTTTCTTGGAAACCAAATCGTCATTTACAAAGACACATTCATAACCCATTCCTTTTCCGAAATAGGTTATTTTGAAATTTCCTTTTGAAGTTGTTAAATTAACGACTCGAAACAACCAACGCTTTTCAAGTAATTCAGCATTCTCAACAAAAGTAAAATTTGTCAGATTGTTTTCATTGTATTCTTTTAATGATCTGTTTTCTGAAAAATCGTTGACGTAAGATTGAAATAAAATCGGATCACCCGCAAGTAACAGATTTTTATTATCCTTTACTTTGGAAATGACCGTTCCAATAATTTCGTCAGAGTTTTCAATATTAAATTTTGCGATATGGATTTTTTTTCTGTCCGATATTATTTCTGTAAAAAAGCTCTGAATATTTATGTGTGTAATTTCCTGCAAAAGAATTTGCTTACTTTTAAATAAGCTTTTCTCTGCAATAAATTCATCATTGAGAGTTATTTTATGAACGAACAAATTTATCAAGATATAAAGAGATAACGCCAACATCGCTATGCCTACAACAATTACAAAGGCAGATTCTCTACTCCATATCAACCATAATGATACTAAGCACATCGAAAGCGACAAAACAAAGAAAATTATTTTCGCCCATTTATTTTCAGAATATTCTTTCATAAACTTAAAAATCGCGGCTGTGCCGCCCGATGTGCGGAAAGGCTCTAGAGCCGTGCATTGATTGGTAATAAAATCAGTATAGTGCGCGGTAGCGAACACTTCCGCCTAAATTCAAGATTATATGTTGCTAACCTGCTCACTACCGTTCGCTCGTGCTGATTGGCTTCGTATAACCAATTACTGCACGGCTCTACTGCCTTTCCGTCAAGTTCTTTCACTTTTGAGGCTGCGCCTCAGCCTCAAACAACTCGACAAAATGCGCCGTGAAAAGTTGACTTGCGAGCAATCTTTTATAATTGTCCGAGCCGCGCACGTTGCAGATAAAGATAACTTTTGTTTGAAAAATTATGCTAAAGCCATTTCAAAATAGTGCTTGAGATTTGTTTGAGATTTTTCGGTTAAACTTACGATTTGAAAATATTCAGCGGGATAAAGATAATCTTCGCCGCTTGCGTCAACAATTCGCAGATAGTCGTGCGGATCGTTTTTCAAAGGCTCCAGCACCGGATAAATCTTCGCCGGTTCAAAGTCGGTTTCGTCGTCTATTTTTCCGATATATAAAGCAAAATCTTTTATATTCATAATTTTAATCGAGCAATCTTTTTATTTTCATTTTTCTTTTGCCAATGCCGTGACATTCATACCAATGAAGTTCAGCCAATCTGATCGAATTGTCGAGCAATTCGACCTGCGCTTCGCTTTTGATTTTTCGCCAATTATCTCCGCCGAACTTCTCGCGCAGATTTTGTAATTCACGAATCAAAAAGCGTTTGGCAATCGTTTCTTTTTTTACAATCGGTGGAAAAATCTTTCTAAATTTTAGCATAAAAGAGCATCAAAAAGTTAAAAGTTAATGCCGAATAATTCGACAAAATGCGCCGTGAAAAGTTGCCGCAAAAGTAATCTTTTATAAGTTTCCGAGCCTCGCACGTCGGAGATCGGGCTGATTTCGGTTTGCAGGATTTCGCAGGCTTGCGTGATTGTTGTTTCGCTGATTTCTTTGCCGCAAAGGAATTCGGAAGTTTCTCGCAAATACAGAGGAATAGGCGAAACGCCGCCAGATGATACGTGCGCTTCGATTATTTTGCTTAAACCACCCGCTGACGCAAGCGGTTCCGACTTGAGCGAAATCGCCGTGTTGACCGAAGCGATGTCGAGATAGGTGCGCTTGCAGACTTTTTCAAAATTGAACTGCGTGAAATCTTTTCGGAAACGAATCTTTGTAATAAATTCGTCTTCCGATTTTGCCAATTGTTTGTAGCCGAGATAAAAATCTTTGAGTGAGATTGAGCGTTTTGCACCCTTGCTGACGCGCGGGTTTCTGCCTTCATCGCTAATCGTTTCTAATTCGATTTCTGCGTCCAAAGCCAGAAACCAAACTGTCATATCGCCGATTGGCGAAGCGTTGACAAAGTTTCCGGCAAGTGTCGCCATATTGCGGATCGGCGTTGATGAAACGAGCTTTAAATGTTTGTAAAGATTCGGGAAAATGCGATTAAAAATTTCCGATTCGAGTAAATCCGTTACAACGACCGACGCGCCGATTTCGATAAATTCGTTTGATTCATTAATAAATCTCAAATCCGAATTATCGAAGAGATTTTCCGAATCGGCAGAAATCATTTTTTCGGGTTTTTGAACGTAAAGATCAGTTCCGCCGCCGAGGAATTTTGGTCTTTGGTCTTTGGTTTTTGGTCTTTGGTTTTTGGAAGATGAAATTTCTACTAATCTTTCTTTGATGTTTGAAAAATATTCGGGAACGATTTGGGTGGCGATAGCATTTTCAAGATTATTTTCTGAGTTTGCGACGGACAAAGGACGATTGACCAGGGACGAACAAGCGCGTTCGATTGATTTGTAACCCGTGCAGCGGCAGATGTTTCCGTCAATCGCGGAAATTGCCGAATCAACGGTTTTCGTTGCGGCGTCAATACAAAAATTTGTTAAAGACATCACAAAACCGACCGTGCAGAAACCGCATTGTGTTCCGCTGTTTTCAACCAGGGCGTTTTGCACCTCGGTCAATTCGCCGTCGTCGCGGTTGATTCCCTCGATTGTGACGATGTGTTTGCCGTTTGCATTGGCAAGCGGCATCAAACACGAAGTTTGCGTGCGGTATTTCAACGAATCTTGAAAAAGTTCGCCGACAAGAATCGTGCAAGCTCCGCAATCGCCTTCGCGGCAGCCGATTTTCGTGCCTTTCAAATTTTTGTGATACCGCACAAAATCCAAAACCGTTTCACCTTTCGGCAGATCGGTTTCGATGGTTTGATTGTTCAGAATAAACTTAATCATCTGTAAAAAAATGGAAAATAATCAATTCTTAATTTTCCATTTTCCGTTGTCTTAGAATTTGCGAATCAAAATCACGCCGATGGTAATAAATGTTACGCCGACGACGCGCATTAGATTTACTTCTTTAACCGGAACGCCGAGCAGACCGTAATGATCTATCACGAGCGTAACGAGCATTTGTCCGGCGATGACAAGGCTGAACGTCAGCGCAACGCCGAGACGCGGAACTAAAATTATCGTCGAAGCGACGAAAACCGCGCCCAAAAGTCCGCCCGTCCAGGCGATCACGGAAGTATTTTTTGCCGCAAAGATATTTCCGAGCGGAATTCCGGTTGCCAGAATATACAAAAACAGCGCAACCGTTCCGACGACAAACGAAATAAACGCCGACAGAATCGGGCTTTCAACGCTCACGGCAAGTTTATTATTGATCGCCGCCTGCGTCGGCATCATCATTCCCGCAACTATTGCCAAAAAGATGAAAAAGTAATTATTAAAAAATGAAGCCATCTTTTTATAAATGGACAATGGACAACGGACAATGGAAAATATAAGAATTACGGCTTTTCATTGTCCGTTGTCCATTGTTCATTGTTCATTAATATTCCGTTTTATCCTTTTTGTTTTCCCAGTTTTCAAACACGGTCAAACCTTCTTCGCGCAGGAAATTCAGGCTTTTGATATGTCTTTGCTCGACGGGCAGAATGATTTCGTCGTAAATAAAATGATCGTCAAAGCCGACATTTGCCGCATCTTGGCGCGTGCAGGCGAAAAACATTTTCTCGGGACGCGCCCAGTAAATTGCGCCGAGACACATCGGGCAAGGTTCGCAACTTGTGTATAAAACGCAGCCGTCCAGCTGAAAAGATTGGAGTTTTTCGCACGCCGCGCGAATCGCCACGACTTCGGCGTGCGCGGTCGGATCGTTCGTCGAAGTTACCTGATTCCAGCCTTCGCTGATGATCTCGCCGTCTTTGACGACGACCGCGCCGAACGGTCCGCCGGCGTTTGCCTCAATTCCCTTCTGCGCCAGCTCAATCGCGCGGCGCATAAATTTTTTGTCTTGTTCCGTCATTTATTTCTTAGTTTTATAATACTTACTGCGTTCGATAATTTTCCCTTCCGATAAATCAAAAAGCCTTTGCCAATTCGGAAGCATTGCAAACCAAACGTCTTCGCTTTTGGTTTTTACAACATTTTCTTTAATTTTTTTCGGCTTTGCATACCCTTTTTTCAGCAGAAAAATTATATCGTCGTGATCTTTATTTCGTCCGGCGATATATTTCAGAATCGCCAGCCAATCAGCCGTAATGATTTTGAGTTCGTTTTTCAATTCGGCGGCATCTTTTAATGCCTGAACATAATATTGACGATAATTGTCTTCTCGAACAATCCAATCAACGTGAATTTCCTTTTTCCCGATTTTTACTTTATACGCTTCGCCGCCAAAACCAATAGGATTTGCAGATTCCAAACTTAATCTTTTAAGCGCAATGACATCAACATCTTTCGTCAAGCGCGGACTTCCGTAAAGGTGCATCGCAATTCCGCCCGCCAAAGCCCATTCGACATCTTCTTTCTCGGCAATCTTCGCCAACTTTTTCACGGCGGCGATCCCCGTTTCCGTGTCAATCATCGGCGAATTTTCGAGATTTTTCTGGATGTATTCGATTAATTCCTGTTCGCTCATTTTAAGTTAATCACTAAATATTGAAGATTCATTATGTTTGTTGGCTTTTTTGTTTCTATACCAAATAAATCCGATAACCAAATCAAATATTAAAAGTAAAAAAATTACCGCCTTTGCAATCCTTTCCCATCTTTTTCCATAAGCTGTTATAGCTGCATCATATGAGAAAAAATAAGCTTCAGGATGTAACTGATAAGCCTTATCATACTCATATCCGATTGCATAAACGCTTATCGCTAAAATAATTATAATGAGATTTAATATAATGAATTTTTTGAATGTCAGTTTCATTAAAAAAGTTGTTACCTCTGAAAATCCCGAATATCCTTAAAAGGCTTCTCTTTATCGGTAAAATCAGGGCGATAATAATGCGAAGCCGCTTCGTATTCCTGCATAAAGCCGTTTTCAAAGCCTAAATCTTCTAAAATTGTTACCGCTTTTGTCCATTCGCGCTCTGAGATTCTGCGCGATAACAGAATATACCGCGAATCGCTTTCCGCTTTATTCGTCGCGTAATATTGCGCCATTAAGGAAATCGAAACCTTTGGCGACAAATTCTCTTTTATCCAGATTAAATTTTCTTCGATTCCCGCCAGATCATTCGGCAAAACTAACATTCTGATAACAAGACCGCGTTTTAATAAACCGTCTTTTCCAAAAACGAGTTCGTCGCCGGTTTGTCGAAACATTTCCTTTAACGATTCCCGCGCAAAATCCGCGTAGCCGCGCACTTTTGAAAATTGAAATCCGGCATCGTTTTCCGCATATTTGAAATCGGGCAGATAAACGTCAACAATTCCGTCCAAAAGCCGCAAAACTTCGACCGAATCATACGCGTTCGTATTATAAACAATCGGCAAACGCAAACCTTTTTCCGCCGCGATCAAAATGCTGCGTGCCATCTGCGGAGCGAAATGCGTCGGCGACACGAAACCGATGTTATGGCAACCGCGTTCTTGAAGTTCGAGCATCATTTCCGCCAGACGTTCGTGCGTTATCTCGTTTTTTTTCTGCTCTTTCCAGGTTTGCGAGATTTGATAATTCTGGCAGTAAACGCAGCGCAAATTGCAGTTGCCGAAAAAGATATTTCCCGCGCCTCGTGTTCCGCTCAAAGCAGGTTCTTCGCCGAAATGCGCCGTGTAGCTCGAAACAATCGGAAGCCGGCCCGAATAACACGCGGCGATTTCATCTTTTAAGCGATTATTTCCGCAGTCTTTCGGACAAACGGTGCAGTTTTCCAGAAGTTTTTCGAGCCTTTCAACTTTCGTCTTCAGTTCGCCCGTCTTCAGGAGTTTTAGAAACTTTGCGTCTGAATCTTCTTTTTCCATGAACATTATATGTGTATTTGCTGATAATTTCTTCGGGCGCGACTTTTCGCGCGAGTTCCCACGTAAAATCCATCTCGGCATTAACGGTCGCGGTTGCCATACGAGTTTCGCGCAGCATCAGAACGCTGCCGTAAAACAGGAAAATAATGCCGATCACACCGATCGGAATCGGCAGCCAGCGGTAAGAACTGAAAAATTCCGATGAAATTGCGACGAGCGCAATCGTTACGCTCGTCAGAATAAAAAATCCCAAACCGTAATAAAACGCGCCCATCGCCTTTTGCAGAATCCGGGCGCGGGTCGTTACTTTATCCAATAATTTCACAACCGTGTCGAGCCGTTTATCATAAAGCGGGATTTTGTCTTTGTCTTCGGCGATAATTAAATCGCTCAGACGAGTTTCGAGTTCGCGCACACGGTCGATCACGCGCCCGAGCCGCGTCGAGGTCGAAAGCACGAGCGAACCGGTCGCCGAAATCAGCAGCGTCGGCGTAACCATCGCCGTCAAAAATTCGATGGTCGAATTCAAAGCATTCGGGTTAACACTGATTATATCTCCGGCGAACATAAGTTTTTACTTTTTATCCTTCTTGCGCGTAATTTTATTAAATGGATAATGGATAATGGATAATAAAATTCGAGATTGAAATAATTGACAATTAGCAATGAAAGTTAGAAGTCAAAAATAAATTTTCCGTTATCCGTTATCCATTATCCATTGTTTCAAATATTATGATTAGAAACGAGCAAAAGCAAGGAACTGTCAAAGTTTTAAGGCACGAAAGCGCGATTTTACAAAACAATCCGCTCGGCGATCCGTTCAACCGCGATCTTTACGTCTATCTGCCGCACGAATACGAAGAAAATCCCAATAAAAATTATCCGGTCGTTTATTGTCTGGCGGGTTTTACGGGACGCGGGCAAATGATGCTCAATGATTCGGCTTTCGCGCCGAATCTGGCGGAAAGATTGGATAAATTGATCGAGCAAAAAATTATCGAGCCGATGATCGTCGTAATGCCCGATTGTTTTACATTTTACGGCGGTTCGCAATATATAAACTCGAGCGCGACCGGGCGTTACGAAGATTATCTGACACAGGAAATCGTGCCGTTCGTTGATGAAAATTTCCGCACGATTCAAGATAAAAATTCGCGCGCCGTTTGCGGAAAATCTTCCGGCGGTTACGGTGCGCTCGTTCTTTCGATGCGTCATTCCGATATTTTCGGACTGGCGGCTTCGATTGCGGGCGATTGTTATTTTGAAATGTGCTACAAACCCGATTTCAAAAAGGCTTTTAAGGCAATCAAAGGAAATCCGACAAAATTGGTCGAAAAGTTTTGGGACGAAGAAGCGAAAAAAGGTAAAAATGATTTCGACGCTCTTAACGCAATCGGAATGAGCGCGGCTTATTCGCCGAATCCCGATTCGGAATGGAATTTCGATTTGCCTTTCGATCTGAAAACAGGCGAAATCCGCGAAGATGTCTGGCAAAAGTGGCTCGAACACGATCCGGTTTATTTGGTTGAAAAATACGTCGAAGAATTAAAATCCCTAAAATTGCTTTTTATAGATGCCGGAATTCACGATGAATTCGCACTCGACATCGGCGCAAATATTTTGTGCGAAAGATTAAAAAAACACGATATTCCGCACTTTCAGGAAGAATTCGACGGCGGACATTTTAATATCAATTACCGCTACAATCGGACTTTTGAATTGATTTCAGAGCATTTTTAACGCAAAGTCAGTAGCGTCGGCGTGAGCCGCTGATTAGACTTTTTAAGCATCGGCTCACGCCCACGCTACTGACTTAATAATTACTTGTTAAAAAAGCGCTCGACGTACGCG
>JBBRVS010000021.1:0-41839 GCA_038246645.1 Pyrinomonadales bacterium | reverse complement strand
CCTCTAAGTCGCGTTTACTTATATTTTAAAGGCTGAATGGGGCAAGAAGTTGCTTCCGCCATTAACTATTGTTTCTGTAACCTATTGACGGCATTGAAGTAATCCTTAACTTAATGCCATTGGGCTGAAGCCCCCGCTCTTCGTTGAACTACGAATACCTTAACTTTTAATTGAGGCATTACCAAAAATTACTATTCCTGCGGAATCGTCAATTCTTGTCCCGGAAAGATTTTATCGGGATCGTCGAGTTTATCGCGGTTTGCCTCGAAAATCTTCTGCCAGCTGACACCGTAATTTGAACCGATTTTGCTCAAAGAATCGCCCGATTGAACCGTGTAGGTCGCGGTGGACGCGCCTTCGGGAGCGGAAATATCCAGAACTAAATCTCCCGAACGATAATCGGGATCAAGCCGTGCGTATTCATCCCAAAGCTGTTGTTTGGTTTCCGCGCTCGCGGCTGAACCGTTGACCTTCAAAACGCCGTTATCTTCTTCAACGGTCAAACCGGAAATTCCGAGCTGACTCGCCATATCAATCAGGGATTGGTATTTTTCTGTTAACATAATTTAATTTCCCTCCTTTTTTTATTTATCTTCAGTTACCTGATTAGTAACTTTGCGTTTGGCAGTTTCCTGAGCAACTTGATTTACTTCAGCCATTTTGCCTTTCGGAATAGTTCCGCGAATTATAACTTCGGTTGTCGTTGCCTCAACAGTAACTTTGTCAAAACCTTTTTTCTTCAAAGCTTCTTCAACCGCTGTTTTGGTTGCGGCATCGGCAACCGGAGCAGGTGTCGGAGCGGGTTTAACCGTCAAGTTATTTACAACGGATTTAACGCCGTCAACTTTTGCGGCAGTTTCGGCGGCAGCTTTGGCAGCATCGTTATCAACAACGCCGGTTAATGTCGCAACACCGTCTTTTACTGTAACTGTTGCTGTCGGGGCGGCTGTTTTAACCGCTGCCGAAGCAGCCGTTTGTAAATCAGCATCACTTTTGCCACACGCACCTAAAAACAGAACTGCGGCTAAACTAAGAACCATAATAAATTTAAATTTCATTTCTTCCTCCTAGATACTTCTTCTTTTATTGAATTTCTCTTTTTTCTAAAAACCGAAAACATTTTGCTTTCTGGTAAATTTTTCTCAAATGTTATCTTGAGAAAATTACTTGCATAATGGCTGCTTGTCAATTTAGTTTATAGTATTTTTACATAAAATTCAGTTTATTTTAAATAAAAAAACTTCCTCGGCAATTTGTTTTGCGACATCGAGCGAAGTCAGTTCGGGTTTCATTATAAAATGCCATTCCGCCAGACAATAAAATTTTTCGCGGTCACTGAAAAGAGTTTTGACCTGCCTTTTATTTTTCACCAGCGGACGCTCTTTTTTTGACGATTTTATGTTTCGCCAGCAATGCTCGAAGGTTGATTCCAGCCAAACGCTCGTGCAGTTATGCTCTTTTATTAATCGGCGGTTTTCTTCGGTCATCCACGCGCCGCCGCCGAGCGCAATGATATTGGCGCGGGTTTCTTCCAAAATTTTTCGCAAATTTTCGGTTTCGACGCGGCGAAAATAATCAATGCCGTGATTTTCGATGATTTCGATAATCGTTTTTTTCTCGCTTGCTTCGATAAACCAATCGAGATCAACTTTTTCGGCGCGCAAAATGTAGGAAAGATGGCGGGCGACGGTTGATTTTCCAACGCCCATAAATCCTGTCAGAATTATTCTTTTTCGGTGATTTTCCATCTCAAAACTATTTTACAACTTCCGCCAAACAAGCAAAAAATTCGGGAAATGAAACCGCCGCGCATTCGGGATTGATGATTTCCGTTTCGCCCGTCGCAAGAAGCGCGGCAACGGCAAACGCCATCGCGATCCGGTGATCGCCGAAGGAATCAATTTTCGCGCCTTTTAAGTTCGATTTGCCGACGCGCAAACCGTCGGCAAATTCCTCGACATCGGCGTTCATTCGTCTTAAATTTTCGACGGTTGCCGCAATGCGGTCGGATTCTTTAACGCGCAGTTCTTCGGCGTTGCGGATTTCCAAACCGCCTTCGAGCTGCGTTCCGAAAACCGCGAGAATCGGAATTTCGTCAATTAAATTGGCAATAATCTCACCGCTGATTATATTTGACCCGGCGTTCGGCGTAAAACTTCCTTTTCCGATAACTCGCAAATTGCCGACCAATTCGCCATTTGCTTCACGTTTATCGAGAATTTCGATTGCCGCGCCGAATTTTTGCAAAACTTCGATAACCGCCGCCCGCGTCGGGTTCAGACCGACATTTTGCAAAAGAAGTTCCGAGTTTTCCAGACACGCCGCGCCGACTAAGAAAAAGGCAGCGGAAGAAATATCCGACGGTACATTTAAATCTTTTGCAATGAGTTTTGAATTTCCGTCAATCGCAACTTCGTGAATAAAGCCTTCGTCGGTTTCGATAAATTTTTCCTCAATGGACGCGCCGAGATATTTGAGCATCAATTCCGTATGATTTCTCGAAGTTGCGCTTTGGACTTTGGACTTCGGACTTCGGACTTTCGTTATTCCGTCCGCATTAAAACCCGCCAGCAAAATGCACGATTTGACCTGTGCGCTCGCCACGGGCATTTTGTAAGTTATTGCTTTCAATGGATTTCTGCCGTGAATTTTCATCGGCAAAAGATTTTCGTTTGATTCGATCTTCGCATTCATCTGCGAAAGCGGTTCGATGACGCGCTTCATCGGGCGTTTTGAAAGGCTTTCATCGCCGAAAAGAGTCGAATCAAAGGCTTGCCCCGCCAAAATTCCCGAAATCAAACGGACGGTCGTTCCGCTGTTGCCGCAATCGAGTTCTTTTTCAGGTTTTGAGAATCCGTTTTTCCCGACACCTTTGATAAAAACGGTCGAATTTTCCCGTAAAATTTCAACGCCTAAATCCTTTAAGCAGTTAAGAGTCGAGCGGCAATCTTCGCTCGAAGCGAAGTTTTCGATCTTTGTTTCACCCGTTGCCAAAGCCGAAAAAAGCGCGGCGCGGTGCGAAATGGATTTATCGCCCGGCAGTTTGATATTTCCTTGCAGATAATTTGCGGGTTTGATTTTCATAAAAATTCAAGACCAACCTTTTTATTTGAACATTTAATTTAGCAGAAGACCGATTTCGGGTAAATCTAAAACAATAATTAAAAAATTTGCGTTTCTTAGAAAAATCTGCGTATCCAAGTTATTAAGGTAAAGGTCAAGATATCAAAATCGGTATAGCGAACGGTAGTGAGTGTTTTCATTTTCCCATTTGATAATATGAACGAAAAACTTTTCGCCTTTAAAAACTTTCCCTGTAAAATTAACCGCCCGATTTAAAAATAACGACTCACTACCGTTCGCTATACCGATTTAACAGCCGTTGTTCTTGACATAAATCTGAATAATAAGCAAACTTGGAAAAATTACTATTAAATAAATTATTTATAAAACAGCTGAAAATCGTGAGTGAAAAACAGAAGAAAATTTCTATCTCGAGCAAAATCGAAGCAATAGACAAAGCTGTTCAGGAAGCCGTAAATTTTGCGTTGGAAGTCGGCGTTGCCGAAGATTCGATGTTCGGTATTGATATGGCGGTGCGCGAGGTCATTGCCAACGCCGTTAAACACGGCAACAAACTGGACGAAAAAAAACAGGTTGAAATCACTTTTACGGCTTCGGACGAAGGTTTTGAAGTTGCGGTCAGAGATTTCGGCGAAGGCTTTGAAGTTGAAGATGTTCCCGACCCGACCAATCCGGAAAATCTTTTAAAGGCATCGGGACGCGGCATCTTATTTATGAATACCTTTATGGATAAGGTCGAATGGTTTAATCACGAAGACGGCGGAATGCTGGTGAGGATGCTGAAAAATCATTAAAGTTTCTTTTCTTTTGGACATTTCAGACCGTATTAGTCTAAAATCTGCTATCAAACTTTTTTAATATATTTACACAGGAGATAAAAATGGCTGAACTTAATATTTCGGAACGCCAGGCTGGCGATGTAACAATTCTTGATATGAGCGGTAAAGTAACGATCGGCGAGGGAAGCGTCGCCCTGCGGACGACGATTCGCCGCTTGCTCGGTGAAGGTAAAACCAAGATTTTATTAAACTTAGGCAGTGTCGGCTACATTGATTCGAGCGGCATCGGCGAATTGGTTTCGAGTTTTACCGCCGTCAATAAAGAAGGCGGAACGCTCAAACTGCTTAATTTGACGGAAAAAATTCAGGACCTTCTGGCAATTACCAAACTCTTGACCGTTTTTGACGTGTTTGAAGACGAAGGTGCGGCTTTAGGCAGTTACTAAGCACCAGTGCAAAATGAAAAATGGATAATGTCAGAAAACTCCTAAATTATTGTAAATCTGTCAGTTAAAAGAGTTTTTAGAATTTTCATAATATCCTAAAACTTTTGCTTACCTGCTTAACTTAAAAAACAATCAAAAAAGAAATGGTAAAGGATAAAAGGCTTTTTTATAAAATTTTATTCTTTACCTTTTTCGTTTTGGCAAGAAAAGGCATCTTTGACGTTTTGAAAAGCATCTTTAGAAAAAGCAAAGATGCGAGATAAACAAAGCCTTGAACAAGAAAATTCCCCCTTTCTTTTCGTTTGTTTATCTCGTGTCTTTGCAATTTTTTCCGTTTTATAAATAAGCACAATGAAAAAAGTTTTATTTTTTATACTGATTTTTGTTTTTCCACTTAATATTTTCGCTCAAAACGCGCCGCGAAGTTTTGATTTTACGGAATACGGCGTCAGAATCGAGCCGGACAAACGCCTGATCGTCGTCTTAGCTTCGCTCGAAGCCGCCGGACTCAGAACGCCTCTGACCGAAAAAGGCGAAGAATACCGCCGCCGGCTCGATGCCGATCTATCGGCTCTCGACGAACCCTTAAAGGCGCGGATGACCAATTTTATCAATCAATATAAAAAGCGTAATCCGAAAGCGACGGACGCGGAAATAATCGCGCCGTTTATTTCGATGGCTTATACCTTGTCGCCCGTGCCGGATTTGGTCGAGCCGAGCCGCACGACCGATCTGCCCGGCGATCTTCTTGATGTGCTTGATTATTCGCCGCTCGTACGCGAATTTTACCGCAAGACAAATTTCGGACAGAAACTCGACGAATATGTAAAACTTTACCAAAAATCCGGCGACGAACTGCGTCCTTCGGCTTCTCTGATGATCGGACAACTTCTCAATTATCTCAACACACGCCCGCAACTTACTTATATCGAAAGAGTTAAAACGCAATCGCAACCGGCTAAAAAAGGAAGACAAAAACTGGAAAGCAGCGAAATACTCGAACGCGAACGCCGATTTTTTATCGTTCCCGAAATGCTTGCCGCCAAAGGGACGATTAATTTTGTCAATGTCGGCGACGAGTATTTTGCCATCGTGCCGCCTTCGACCGATTTAACCGCGTCGGAAGTGCGCCGCGCTTATCTGCAATTCGTGCTTGATCCGATTGTTTTGAGCAAATCGGCGGAAATTTTGGCGCACCGGGACGCGATCAGAAATCTGGTCAATGAACAACGGAAATCAAATCCGAATATCTCGCCTGATTTTGTTTTGTCGGTTTCGCGCTCACTGGTTGCGGCGGTTGATGCGCGGCAGATCGAATTTCATCGGTCACGGGTTGCCACTTTTCAGTCGCGTCAGAAAATCGCTCTGTTAGAAGCCGAAGACGAAAAACTGAAAAAAGAAGGAAAATTCGATCAGGCAAAACGCGACGCGATGAAAAAGGAAATCGTCGCCAAATTAAATGAATATAACCAAACCCTTTCGGACGAAACCGCCGTTTTGCTGTCCGATGCGTATGAAGACGGCGCGGTTTTGGCGTTTTATTTTGCCGATAAATTAAAGGCAATGGAAGATTCCGGTTTCGATATGACGGAATCGGTCGGCAATTTGATCATCGCTTTTGACGCGAGCAAGGAAACAAACCGTCTTGCCCAATTTGCCGAAGCCAGAAAGCGCGGCATAACGGAACGCGAAAAACGCAGAGAACTGGCGGCAAATCAGGAAATCGTCATCGAAAATCCTTTGACGAAAAAGCTGATCGAAATTGACGACGGGATTAACAATAAAAAATATCCGGAGGCGCGAAATTCGCTCAACGAACTTTTGAAAAATACGGCAATCTTAGATGAAGCCAGTGAAATAGTGCGCGTCTATTATTCGCTCGGTCGGCTCGAAAGCCTTTCCGCCGAAGAAGCCGCCGAAGACATCGAAACACGCAATTTTCATCTGGTCGCCGCCCAGCAAGCGTATAGCAAAGTTATTGACACTTATACAAAGGCGAGTGCGCCGGAAAAAGAAAAAACCGACCGCGCGTTGATTTCTCTGACGTATGTCGCGCTGGCGAGAATTTATGAATTTAACGACCAGAATGATTACGCTTTAAGAGTTTATGAAGCCGCGATCAATGTCGGCGAAATAGACGGCGGCGCATTCAAGGAAGCGGTCGCCGCAAAACAAAGATTGATGAAAAATCCTTAAAAAAGGGAAAAGGGAAAAGGGAAAAGGGAAAGCTTTTTTTGAAATTTAAAGTTTTTTGGTTTTATTAAAACCTTTAAATTATTAAAGTTGGGCTGTAAAAGGTGAAATAAAAATACAGATACGAGAAGTTTTACCTTTTACCTTTTACCTTTTACCTTTTACCTTTTACTTTTTCCCTTTTACTTTTTACCTTTTACCTTTTACCTTTTAAGAATGAATTCAGAAAACTTTCGAAGCGGTTATGTTGCGCTGATCGGTCGTCCGAACGCGGGGAAATCCACACTTCTTAATCATCTGGTCGGCGAAAAGATCGCCGCCGTTTCCAACAAACCGCAAACTACGCGCCATAAGATCAAAGGAATCGTCACTTTAGCCGACGGGCAGATCGTTTTTATAGACACGCCCGGCGTACATAAACCCGGATATTTGCTTAACCGGCGAATGATGTCGGCGGTTCACGACGCGATTTTGTCGGTTGATCTGGTGATTCTGCTGCGCGACGCTTCCGTTTCAACCGGAAACGGCGACCGTTTTGTGCTTGATCTGGTTAAAGAATCGGAAAAACCAGCCGTTCTCGTTCTTAATAAAATTGATAAAATCAGGGACAAAAAATTGCTTCTGCCGCTGATCGAATTTTATTCCAAAGAATACGATTTCGCGGAAATCATCCCGATTTCCGCCCTTCGCGGCGAAGCGATTGAAATTCTTCTCAAAGAAATCGTCAAACATCTGCCGGAAAACGCACCGATTTTCGGCGAAGACGAAATGACCGATCAGCCCTTGAGAACGCTCGTTGCGGAAATGGTCAGAGAAAAAATTCTGATGACAACCGGCGAAGAACTGCCGTATGTCACGGCGGTCGTGACGGAAAAATTCGACGAAACCGAATCCGGCGGCACAAAGATCTACTGCGCGATCTATGTCGAAAGGTCTTCGCAAAAAGGAATAATCATCGGCAAAGGCGGCTCGAAATTAAAGAAAATCGGCGAAGAAGCCCGCCGCGACATCGAAAAACTGATGGGCAAAAAAATCCACCTGCAACTCTTTGTCAAAGTCGTCAAAGACTGGCGCAACACGGAAAAAGACCTCGACGAAATGGGAATTCAAGAATAAAATATCTAAAAGATGCTTAGTCGAATTGTTTCTCAACAACTTATTTACTTTGAAGATTGCCTGACCAGAGATTTTTTGTCCGAAATTACCAAAAAGAATCCGACAAACGAGAATTTTACAAAAGACGAACTCACGCTTTTTAATTTAATTCGGAAAGATGATTTTAACGCTGGTATTTTGGCTCATAAATTCTTAATGCAAAAGATTATTGAATTTGCCTTTGCGAAGTTTTTACCAAACGATTCTGTCAGAAAATTTAATCTTGATTATTTGAATTTTATTCCAAAGGAACCAATTGATTTGGGATTTCTTAACAATGAAAACAAAAATACTTTTATTGAGATTCTGGAATTTCTCCACACCGAATTTTTGAATTCCGAGTTTAGTTATCAAAATGGCGAGCTAAAAAGACTAAAATCCAAAATTAATCTGAAAGAAACAGGCTCGGTTTATACACATAAACAGACGGCAGAAAAAATAGTTTTACAAACAATTCAAAATCGAATTTCAAAAGGTTTTGAAGTGGAAAATTTGAAGATTTTGGATTTCGGTTGCGGAACAGGCAGATTTTATTTTGCTGCGATGAAAATTTTGCACGAGCAATTTGGAGTTTCCAAAAATCAAATCGTCAAAAATCTTTACGCGCTTGATTTGGATAAAATCGCGCTTATTATTTTGAAACTGAAAGTTTTATTTGAAACGGAAAACAAAAACTTGGAAACGATCAACCGGAATATTCTTCACCGCAACATGCTTATTTTGAACAATAGACTATCTTTCGGAGAGAACATTTTTTTCGATTATCAAAACGATTTTCCCTTAATATTTCAATCAGACGGGTTTGATGTTATTGTTTCCAATCCGCCTTATTTGCTCTTAAAAATTAATAAAAATAAAACTGAAACTCCAATTTTTGCTAGGTTTTACCAACAACTTACGGAGAAAACCAATGATGAATTGCAGTATTTTCGCACTTCAGGAGTTTATCAATATTCGATTGAAGGAATGCTTAATTATTACAAACTTTCGATTGAAATGATGTTGAATTTAATAAAACCAACCGGAGAACTCGGCATTATTTGTCCTTCGACATTGTTCGGAGATGCTTCTTCAACAAAACTTCGTAAATTTATTTTGAATAAGAACTGTCTGAGAAAACTTGAATTTTTTCCCGAAAGTGCGAAACTTTTTGATAATGTTTCACAAGCAACAGCAATTTTTTATATTTCTAAAACATCCCAAACCGATGAAATTGAAATCAGGCAAAATGAAAATGAATTCAAAATTTCCTTCGATTTAATCAAAAATGCTTTTCCCGAAAATCTGGAAATTCCGCAAATGGAAGAAATCGGATGGGGGATTTTGAAAAAGTTAAACAAATTCAAAAAACTCAAAGAGTTTAAAAATTTACGAAATCGGCGCGGTGAATTTGATTTATTGCAATTCAAAAATCTAATCACGAATGAAAACACTAATTTTCATTTGATTCGCGGAAATATGATAAATTCCGAAAAAATTGATTACTCGAAAAACGGCGAATTTGTAAAAATTGATAAATTTGTCAGAGCCAAATCGGAAGAGTTTATCAAAAATGATTTTCGGAAAATTCGGCTAATTTGCCAACAAATCTCGAACATTGACATTGCCAAACGCCTAAATTTTGTTCTGTGTCAAGAAACCGATATTTTGGGAAATTCTTGCAATTACATTTCAGCGACAGACGATACAAACTTACAAAAACTAAGAATCTTGCTCAATTCTTATGTACTCAATTGGCGTTTCAAAATCACCAGTACGAATAATCACATCAATAATTATGAACTTGATGAATTGCCTTTGCTTAATTTTGCAAATTTTTCTAGTTTGTCTAATAGAAAGGAGATAAAAAGTAATGTCGAAATAGCCAAAATATACGGTTTGAATAATAATGAAATTGAATATATCTTGAGTAATTATTTTGAACTTACGGAAATTCGCCACTATCTATGAAACTTTATAATCACATTGCGCCGGGCTTGAGTAAATTGGAATGGGAAATGGCAAAACACATTCCGGCGGGCGGAAATTGGAAAAACATTCCCGAGAATATTCCTTCGCAAAGACTTGTGCAAATCCGCAAAAGCGGAGGTAGAACAACTTATTACGGCAGATTGGTTTGGGATAAACCCGCTTATACGATTACGACTTATTTTAATCGTTTGGGAAACAGTTCAAATCTGCATCCCGAACAACAACGAATGATTTCGACTCGTGAAGGTGCAAGACTTCAATCTTTTCCTGATAGTTTTATTTTCCACGGCACAAAGTCTTCACAATACAAACAAATTGGCAATGCTGTTCCGCCGCTTTTAGCAAAAGCCGTTGCCGAAACACTAGAACCACATTTGGAAAATAAAACTTTCATTGACCTTTTTGCTGGCGCAGGCGGAATGTCGGAAGGTTTTCGGATGAAAAATTTTAAATTGCTCGGCGCGGTCGAAATTGAAAAAAACTATTTTGAAACCTTCAAAAAAAATCACCTAGAAATTGACCAAGAATTTTTATTGGTCGGAGATATTACCAAAAGCGAAATCAAGGAAAAAATCAAATCTATCTCAAATCATCAAAAAGTCGGCTTAGTTATTGGGGGTGCGCCGTGTCAAGGTTTTTCTTACGCAGGCTGGAGAAATCCCGAAGATACGCGTAATCAACTATTTAAGGAATTCTTTGAAATTGTCCGAGATGTGCGTCCCGAAATTTTCGTAATGGAAAATGTAACCGGAATTCTAACAATGCGAAATGGACAGGTCATTAAAGAAATTGCCGAAGTTTTTGCCGAAATTGGCTATCACGTTAATTTCCCTCTTAAATTAAATGCTGAAGATTACGGTGTTCCACAAAAACGTCGAAGAATTTTCATTATCGGCACAAGGGAAAATATTCAAATCGAACCGCCAAAATCTTTGTTTTTGGAAAATACCAGTTATCTGCCAAAACCGATTACCGTCAAGCAAGCAATTTACGGTTTGCCGCCACTTGAATCCGGCGAAGGTGTTTTTGAAATGGAAACTAATTACAAAGCAAATTCTGTTTATGAAAAATTGATGATGACTGAGATTGATTTTAATGAGTTTTATTATCTGATAAAATTGGAAAATCGAAAAACTGCAAAAACTACCACCGTTTCGCAACCTACTCTTTTTCCCACTTTTGCGTAAACTGTTTTGCAAATTCTTTCAAAATTTCGTGTAATTTATTAATCGCCTCAGATTGCTTATTGGATTTTAATAAATCCAGCATTTCATTAATTTTCCTATCAATCTCAAGATTGTCCCAAGAATTTACTTTGCGATTGGTTATATTTTTGTATTCTTCCAAACTTTCAAATGCAATACGAATATATCGCTCTGTATTATTATCTTGATTTTTCCCTCTTTTCTCTATGTTGGTAACTTTCTCAAAAGTTCCATTTTGGGGGTTAAAGCCTTCAAATTTGTAATCGAAAAAAGAGTATTTTAAATTCAAAAATTGCATCAAGAATTCTCTAAAACCATTTTCGTCAATTATCGAAAAAAGCGTTAGAATATAATGTAAATTTGTCCGCATTAAAGCACTCAATTTTACCGCATCAGCATCTTTTCGCACACGATTTTTCAAGTTATCCCAAAGGTATTTTGAGTGCCAAGAAACGACTTGTTCACCTTGTTCCTCATCGGCGACTAAAACTTTGACATCTGAAAAACTCATTCGATTGTTTTTTGCAGAATTTTCTTCTCTGGTCAAAGGGTGAAATTTCGGGCGATGACAAAATCCAAGTGAAATTGGTCCAATATGATCGGCACTTAAACCGAATTTCCGAAACTCCGACATTAAACGGTCAGCCTGCTTCCAATCCCCATCCGCCCAATTTTCATAAACTCTTCTGTCTTGCCCGTATCGTTGCATATTGCTTTTGTGTCTGCCTTTGTCGGAGTTTGAACGGCAACAATTACCGTCTGAGTGAAAACCGTCAAAGCGGTCGGGCGGATTGCTCATCACGCCCGGCGAAAGAAAAGATTTAGAACTTGTTTTGGTATATTTTTTGTAGATTGTTTCTTTCAGATCTTCGGTATTTTGTATTTGTTCGGAAAGTCTAAATATTTCTTTTAGAATTTCTAAATTTTCTTGATTTACTGAAAGCTCATCAATGATTTGAAAAACATCTTTAGTAAATGCTTGATATTCAATCTGAAAATTTGATTTGAATTTCTTGAGTAAGTTTTTGTTTGGATAGATATATTCAACGCTCAATCCTCTTCCGCAAATCTGGCAAACATGAATATTCGTCGGATGAATCGCAACTGCCGCTTTTGCAAATGCCCCTGCTTCTACTTTAATTCCAAGTTCTTCGCACTTAGCAATCCACCATCTTCTTCTGTGTTGTCCTTCTTCTGATTTACCCGTTACAACCCAACGAATGGAACCGTTAATATTACGAGTAAAATGCAATCCTTGATAATTTGGATGGTTAACGATAAATTCTTGATATTTTGTAAATTTAGGATGGTTTTCGCGTTTATTTTCTGACATAAAATTTAGGAGTTATCAGGCGGAATAAAATAATCAACCGGCTTGGAATAAAGTTTGGCTAAATCCAATAGAACCAAAAATTCAATTCTTCTTTGCCCGTTTTCAATTTTGGAAAGTTCGCTTTGAGAAATCAGATTAGTTTCCGCAACTTGTGATTGAGTAAATCCGGCTTCTTCTCTGGCTTTAATTAGACGCGCTGAAAGAAAATCTCTTTTTTGGCTGTAGATAGTTTTGGACATATTTTTATTCCAAAATGGAATTTTAGTATTTGGAAAGCAGTTATGCCGAAAAGGAATAATGGAAGATAAATCATATTTTTTATAAAATAGATGTCCTGCTTTTATACACCGTATAAAGGTTTATTGCTCCCGATATGGGATGGAAATACGGTAAAAGTAAAACTCACTTCGGATTGTATTACATCATTAGCTTAGATAACCCTTTTAACATCTGCATTTAAGGTAAATCAGACGGTTTTACGGCACACGAATTGCCCGTTCATATAATATCTACTCTTTTTACTTTTTAGTTTTTCGGAGTGGAATAATGATCAAAGGGGAACGGAATATTTATGAGAGTTATAAAATCATCTTTGGTAATTTTTACCATTACTTTTTTGATGTTGGCTTGCGGTTCAACTCAAACAGACGAAACGATTTCTTCGGATTTAACCCTGAATGAAATACCGGAAAATGAAATAGTTTCCGGCGAAACTACTTATTGGGCAAAGGAAAATCTGGATCTGCGGGCAGTCGGCGAGCTTCTCGAAAGAGCCGAAACGGCGGAAGAATTCGAATATTTGCTTAATAATGAAGGCGTAAATAATCTCGACCTGAACGGCGACGGTTATGTTGATTACATCAGCGTCGCGGAATATGACGACCGGGACGACAATCAACGCGGGTTTACGCTTTTTAACCGGTTCGGCGCGAACGAAATTCAGGAAATCGCCAGTATAATTTTCAACCGCGACCGACAGGACGCGCCCGGAGCAAGAGTTTTGTTGACCGGAAACGAGCAGATTTACGGCGATAATTATAATTACGAAACAAACTGGCTGGATAAAAGCGTAGCGATTGCCGACTGGGTTTTCGGAAACCGGAATGAGCGGTATGAATCGCCTTATTATGACGATAATTATCCCGAAGATTATGAAACTTATGACGTCGTCGAAACGCCTGTTTACCGGACGAGAATGACGGAATATTACTCTGAACCGGTTTTTATTCAAACGTATGAACCGACCGTAAGAAATATCAAAATAAAATCGTCGTATAAAAACAAATCCATAAAAAATATCTATGCTGGATTAGCCAAACCGTCGCAGGAACAAATCGAATTTATCAGAAACAATCCGCGCCGACGGGAATCTATTCAAGATAATCGGGAACAAAACATCAGAGAGCGAAAGGTTTCCAAGAAAGGCGAAAAAAGAAAAGAAAATCGAAAAGATTCCGACAAATCCGGCAAAGGGAATAATGAAAGATATGAATCGAGGAATCTGCCGAACAGAGGACAAATTATAGATTATGACGCCGATAGACCGGGAAAAAGCGAACGGGAAAATAAAAAAAATGACAGAAAAAATGTCAAACCGAATAATGCCGAGCGGAAAGAGGTAAAAGCCCCGAAACAAAATAATGCCGAAAAGCGCGGCAATAAAGAAAACGGGAAAAACCGCGGCGGCGGCAATGATAAAGGAAAAGGCAAAAAACCTTAAAGCATCTTGCAATATTTAATTTTGCACTCGATTGTCCTATTATTGGGCAATCGATTTTTTTTAAAGATGAACAATAAACAAAAAAACTGGTATTCAATCGCCATCAAGGCGCCGCCGGAAGCGGAAGAAGCCGTCGAATTTGCGCTTAATGAACTTGATTCGCTGGGCAATGAAATAAGCGATTTCGGCAAACCGCACACCGAATTTACAACGGTTATCGGTTATTTTAACGAAAAAATTGACGAGCGCGTTTTACGGGAAAAATTGGAGAGATGTCTAAACATTTACGGTTTTTCAATTGATGCGGTAAAAATCTCGGAGTGGCGCGAGATCGAAAATCAGGATTGGATCGCCGAATGGAAAAAACATTGGAAATCAACCGAAACCGAAAAATTCATCATCGCGCCGCCGTGGGAGAAGATTGAAAATGCGGAAAAAATAATTATCCGCATCGAACCGCAGATGGCTTTCGGCACCGGCACGCACGAAACGACGCGCCTTTGCCTGCGGGCGATCGAAGAAAATTATTTACCGGAAATGAGCTTTTTCGATCTCGGCACGGGAACGGGAATTTTAGCCGTCGCCGCGGCAAAGCTAAAAGTTCCAAGTTCCAAGTTCCAAGTTCCAAGTTTAAAACCACAGTTACGAAAAACCGAAGATGAAAATACATTTTCCGACTTCAAGAAGAAGAAGACTTGGAACTTGGAACTTGGAACTTGGAACTCGATTTCCGCCTGCGATACGGATGAAGAAGCGGTAAAAATCGCTGCCGAAAACGCCCATTTAAATGATGAAAACGATATTGATTTTTTTGTCGGTTCGATTTCCGCTGAAACTCCAAACTTCGATTTTGTCTGCGCCAATGTAACCGCTGACGTGATCGTTCCGCTTTTGCCGCTCCTGATTGAAAAAACCCGACAAATTTTAGTTTTATCGGGGATTCTTGTCGAACAGGAAAATCTGGTGACGGAAAAGTTGAATTCACTCGGAATTGAAAATTTTACGATTAAAACCGACGGCGAATGGATCGGCATCATTGTCGAAATTTCAGATCTCAAATCTCAAGAAAACTAACTTCAAATTTCATTCATTTTCCGTCAAAAGTTTGCGGCTCACATTATTTTCGGCTCGCAGGCGGCGATATTCATTTTCCAGTTCTTCAAAAGATTCGGAAAAATCGGTCAAAGTTGCTTGAATATTAAAGGTTTCGACGGCGTGGGCGATTTCCTTTGAACTCGGCGCGTTGATATTTTCTTCGATCGGCGAAATTCCCTGCAAAGTGCGCATCGCTTGTTTGCTCAAAAGTGCTTCGCGCAGTTTATCGCAGGAATCTGCGGTTTCATCGAGCTGCGATAAAAACGAATCCTTTTCCGCCCTGACCGTTTTCGGAAATTCAATCGCATAAAAGTTGGTTAAATTTTGCCGGATTTTCTCGGCCTCGTGTTTTGTGTTTTCAATGGTGATCAAACCGTTTTCGGTTTCATATTCATTCAAGCGATGAAGATTGTTCAAAAAAGGTAAAACATTATTTTGCAGCCGGGCGATTTCGATTTTCTTTGCTTGCAGTTCATAACGCGCATATTGTCCGGTAACGATTTCACGCGCCGTGAGCAGTTTTTTCCGCGTTTGCTGTAGATGCGGCGTGTCGTTTTGTTTGATTCTGCTTAAAACTACGTCAATCTGTTTGGCGCGGTTTGATAAATCGGGAATGCGCCTTTTGATAACTTTTTCTTTGCGATCTAAATCCGACAAAGGATTTTCAGGATAATGTTGATATTCTTTGTTAAATCTTTCTTTGATCATTTCATAAATTCCAATGGTTGAAATAAAAATAGAAATTAAGAAAATCGGGATAAGCGCCCAGTAATTCGGATGTAAATTTGTTGAAAGTAATATAAAAGAAATTAAAGTTATCAGCCCGGAAAAGAAAAAGCCGTAAATCGAAGGAGTTTTCCATTTTTGCAAAGTTGTTCTTTCAAATGTACTTCCCGGATTTTTTCGTCCGCAGTTCGGGCAAAGTTTTTCAAAGTGTGAAACAAAGTATCCGCATTTTAGACATTTCGTGAGCATAATTTTTACCGAATAATTTTTACATAAATCCCGATTTAGAAAAAGAACGCATTCGATAAATTTTCCGCAGTTTCCCTTTCGCCGAGTTTATTCTAAAATCTATCTAACGCAAAAAAATCTGAAATTTGAAATTTTGAAATCTGAAATCTTTTCTTATGCACATCACGAAAATCGAACTCGAAGACATTAAATCACATACACATTTTTTCCATGAATTTCAGCGCGGAACAATTGCCATCACGGGCGAAAACGGCGCGGGAAAAACGACTCTGATCGAAGCCGTTGCGTGGACTTTGTTTGATTTGCTCGATTACAAAAAGGACGATTTCGTCAGGCGCGGCGCGAAAAAAGGCGTGGTGCGCGTAACCTTTGAAAGCGGTTTGGATGAGCGCGAATATCTCGTCTATAGAGATTCGGGAACGGGTTATTATGTTTATGATCCGCAACTCAAGACACGCATTGCCGATAAAAAAGAAGAAGTTACGCGCTTTTTGTGGCAGCATTTGGGAGTCGAAGCCGGAACGGATTTGGAGACGCTTTTCCGCCGCGCCATCGGCGTTCCGCAAGGCACTTTTACGGCGATTTTCCTGGAAACTCCGGCTGAAAGAAAAAAGGCTTTCGACAAACTTCTAAAAGTCGAAGAATACCGCCAAGGCGCGGATAAACTGCTCGAAACGGCGCGTTTTATTGACACGAAAATTACGATTGTCCGGGAAAATATCGCCCGCGCCGAAGGCGAATTGGCGCGGATCGAAACGCTCGAAGAAGAAAATAAAAGTTTTAGCGAACAAGTAAAAAATTTATCGGAATCGTTTGAAAAATTAAATTCGGAAATAGAAACAAAAAGCGAAATCGTCAAAAAATTCGATGAACAAGAAAGTAAATTTAACGAAATAAAAATCGCGCTCGATAAATCAAATACGGAATTTACACGCGCCGAATTTGCCCAAAAACAAAAGGAAGGCGAGAAAAATCAGGCATTTGAAGCACAGGAAAAAACCAAAGCGGTCGAAGCCGATTATAAAATTCACATCGAAGCACTCGGAAAATTAAAGGAATTAGACCGCGAAAGAACCGAACGCGACAAGATAAATTCAGAATTAAAACGGGTTGAAACCGCGCAGGTCAACGTCACAGCCGAACAGAAATCAAACGCGGAAAAACTCGATTCTGCAACAAAAGCACACAAGGAAATTGCCGAACTCCAGCCGAAAATCAAGATCGAAGAAGATCTGGACAATCAATTAAAGGATTTGAGAAATCGCGTGGCAAAAGCCGAAGGCGTTGAAACTTCGATAAAAAGTCTGGATGAAAAATTAAATGATTTGCGCGAGAAATATGTAAAAAATCAAACACAGATCAAAGACGCAAATGAGAAAAGCACGGACGCGAAATTTTTGGAAGAAAGACAAAAATGCGAAAAAGAATTAACAAATAATCTGGCGCGCTTTCGGGCGAAACTCGACAGCGACCGGAAATTTCAGGAAGAAATAAAAAACGGACTCTGCCCGATCTTGTCGGAGAAATGTTTGAATCTGAAACCCGGACAAACGCTCGAAAGTTTTGTTTCGACGCAGTTTACGGAAATTACCGCGCAGATTTCCGTGCTTGAAACCGAGCAGAAAACCATCTTGACCGCGCTAAGTGTTTCCCGCGAAGCGGAGAAACACTTAGCGAAGCTTGAAACTTTAAAGTCGCGCGAAATCGAGATTTCCGACGAAGGCAAAAAATTAAAAACCGAAAAAGAAGCTCTGGAAAAAAATCTCGCAGATTTGCCGAAGTTGACCAAAGATTTAAGCGAAATCGAGAATAAATTAAAAGTTCTGGACAATCCGCAAGCGCGCGTAAAAATGCTCGAAAAGCAAGCGGGAAACGAGATTGAGCTTCGCACAAAGCGCACGGAAATCGAGAAAAATCTCGAACGCCTCAATAATGATCGCGGAATTTTGATCGAGCAGCTCGAAAGTTACAAATTTCTCGACGCGCAATGGAAGGAATTTTCGGAAAAACGCGATCAAACAATCCAGGCGCACCGGCAATTCGTGGCAAATGAAGATTTGGCAAAACTTCTGCCGGAAAAGGAAAAACAACTCGAAGCGGCAAGCGCGGAAGTAGAAAGATTAAGGAAAAATTTAGAAAAAATTAAAGCCGAACTCGAAACGGCAAGCAAAGATTACGACCGCGAGCGGCATCAGAGCGAGAGAAGTTTTTTGCTCGAATTTGAAAGAAAGGCGGCGGAAACGAAAGCGAATCTGGAAAACGCGAAAAAACGCGCCGATGAAACCGCCAAGGAATTAGCGCGTCTGGCGGAAGTTCGCAAAGCGATGCAAGCCGAATTTCAGGAAAAAGAACGGCTCGAAAAAATCGGCGAAGCGACGAAATTTATCCGCGACACGCTCAAGGAAGCCGCGCCGCTCGTCGCCAGAAACTATGTTCATCACGTTTCTCTGGAAGCCAATCAGATGTTTCGCGAAATTTCCGGTAATGCGGAAAGAACGCTGAAATGGACGGAAGATTACGGAATTCTGCTGGAAGAAAACGGACACGAACGCCCGTTTATCAATCTCTCCGGCGGCGAACAAATGGCGGCGGCACTTTCGGTCAGACTCGCGCTTTTGAAACAATTGTCCGATGTCAGATTAGCGTTCTTTGATGAACCGACAACAAATATGGACGCGGCGCGGCGCGAACGCCTTGCCGAACAGATCAGCCATATCACGGAAAAACAAACCTTCGACCAGCTTTTCGTGATTTCGCACGATGATACGTTTGAAGGCTATGTTGATAATGTGGTTTCGGTGAATGTAAATGAAAATGAGTAAAATTTACAACAAGCCGTTTAAGATTGGAGTTTTGTTTAGTCTTTTAACTTTCACGCTTTGCAATTTATACGCTTTCCTAATTGCTTACAAAAAAAATAGCGATTATTTAAGCAGTGGAAATAAAATTTTTGTCTGGTTTCCGGATTGGGGAATTCCCTTTCATTGGAATGAAACTTATTTTGGCATAATCTTAAGCGGCGGTGGAATTCTAAATCTTGTAATTTTAGCAATATGCTGTTTTATATTTGGCTTTTTATTCAAATTTGCTTGGTCGAAGATTTCAGATAAAGAATTAAGGTGAAAATGGGTAAATTAATAAAAAATAAAATATTTCTATTCGGATTTTTCAGCGGAATTATTTTTTTCGTTTGTTTTAACATTTTCATCCATTTAAGAAGCATGTGTCATCATTGCGTTTATTTTGCAGGATTTCCTTTGAGATTTTATGAAGAGTTTAAAGGAACAATTTATTTTAATCCCGCAACCAGTGAAAGTTTTACGGAAAATTTCAGACACTTTTTTATATATAACTTGATAGCAGATGTTTTATTTACAATATTATTCAGTTTTTTAATCGGTTTGATTTTTAAACTCGTTTGGTCAAAGATTTCGGCACGAGAATTGAGATAAAAAATGAGTAAATTAATAAAAGATAAAGTATTTAGAAAAGGTGTTTTTTCAGGATTCGCTATATTTTTAGCGGTTCAAATAATTAGTTATCTTGTTTATTTAATCTCATCAATAATTAATTTTCAGTCCGGCATTTCTATACACGTATTTTGGGATATTGGTTTTCCATTTTCTATGTATTACGGAATGTTTAGCATTTTTCAAGGAAGTTTTGCCTTTGTTGCATTTTTAGGAAATATGATAGTTGGAATAATTTTCAGTTTTATTAACGGTTTAATTTTCAAATTTGTTTGGTCGAATATTTCAGCGCGAAAATTGCAATGAAGGTCAGACCCATCTGCCGCAAACGGGCGGTTTAAGTTTAGCATCTTAGTTTTTTGAATATATACAGACACTCGAAATTCAAACATTAACCATCCGCTACCGCAGACGGTTCTGACCTTTAAAGTATGAAAGAAGTTACAATCGTTTGCGACGGTTCATCGCTCGGAAACGGGAAAGGAAATCCGCGGGCGGCGGCGTGCGCCGTTTTGGGTTATAAGGGGTTTTGGCGCGGCTTTTGCGAATACTTGGGAAGCGCAACGAATCAGCAAGCGGAAATCGCGGCGGCGACAATCGGACTAAAAACTCTGACCGAACCCTGCAAAGTGCGACTTTTGAGCGATTCAAATTATGTTGTCCAAACGATGCTCGGAAAATTTCGCAAAAAAACCAATCACGAATGGTGGGCGCGGCTCGACAAAGCCGCCGCAAAACACGATATTAAATGGGAATGGGTCAAAGGTCACAGCGGACATATCGTGCAGGAAGTCGCTGACACGATGGCGCGAACTACGGCGGAACTCGGCAGAGTTGACGAAAAGATTTTAGAAGAAACGGTAGCGGAAATCGGCGTGGTCGAGATTTAAGAATGAGCGAAAGAAAGCGAGAACGGGAGAAAGAGCGAATGAGAGAAAGGGAGAATTTATTCTCGCGCGTCTCTCCGCTTATTTTCTTTTTTGTTTTACCTTTTACCTTTTACCTTTTACCTTTTACGGTTTTTGCTCAAAAGGCGGATTCCCTCGGCTGGAATTGGCAAAATCCCTTGCCGCAGGGGAACGAACTTTTTTCGATTCATTTTGCAAAGAATAAGGAAATCGGCTATGCGGTTGGCGCGGATAACACGATTTTGCGCACCGAAAACGGCGGTTTCCGGTGGGAATGGCAAAAAGCTCCGACGATTACGAATCTTTCCGGCGTTTTTGTTAAAGACGAGAAAAATGCCGTGATCGTCGGCACACGCGGTTCGATTTTCTTGACTTCTAATCGCGGAAAAAATTGGAAAACGGTTTCCGTCGAAATCAAAGAACATTTTTACAGCGTTTCGTTTGCCGGAGAAAATCTGAACATCGGCTGGACGGTCGGCAGTCACGGAAGCATTCTGAAAACGAGTGACGGCGGCGAAAAATGGAGTTCGCAGGAAAGCGGAACGAAAAATCATCTGCTCAAAATCTCGGCTTTCGATGCCGCAAAAGCCGTCATTGTCGGCTCGACAGGTTTGATTCTTTCAACCAAAGACGGCGGCGGTTCGTGGAAATCCAATCAGCCGTGCGGAAATTTTCAGATGGCAAGCGCGGCATATCTTTCGAGTGAAAAGATCGTCGCGGTCGGTTACGGCGGATGCGTCGTCAAAAGCGAAGACGGCGGCGAAAACTGGAAAAAGATCAATATTTTCAGCCGCGCCGATTTTTTATCGGTTTCATTCTCGGACGAAAAAAACGGTTCGATGACCGATTCCAACGGAATGGTCTGGCTGACCGGCGACGGCGGAAATATGTGGCTGCCGTTTAATGTGCGGACGAATCCGAAACTCGTTTCAATGTATTTTGCCGATCAATACACGGGTTGGGCGGTCGGCAAAGACGGTTTGATCATCCGCTCGGACGACGGCGGTTACAGCTGGCAGCGTCTGACCGAAGGCGGGCGCGACGACATCAACGATCTGATGTTTTTTGACGAAGATTTAGGCGTTGCCGTCGGTTCGCGCGGCAAATCCTGGATCACCAACAACAGCGGCGCAAATTGGCTTCCGGTTTATACGGGCGTTTCAGAAACGCTCAATGCCATGAGTTTTATTGATACGGATTGGGGTTTTGCGGTCGGCAATAAGGGAACGATTCTGCGGACAAACAACAGCGGTGCGAGCTGGAGCAAGGTCGAGCAGAATAATTTTAAAGAAGATCTGTTGGGCGTGGCTTTTATCAATCAGAAAAAAGGCTTTGCGGTCGGTGCCGGCGGTTTGATTCTGCGCACCGAAAACGGCGGTTTCAGTTGGGAAGTGGTCGAATCGGGAACGCGCTTTTGGCTTGAAGATATAAAATTTACAGACGAAAAACGCGGCGTTATCGTCGGTGATAAAGGCACGATTCTGCTGACGAATGACGGCGGTCTTTCGTGGAAATCCGTAATGTCGGGTTTTAAGGAAAATCTCTACGCCCTGAGTTTTTATAACGAAAAGGTCGGTTACACGGTCGGCGCAAACGGTACGATTCTCAGAACCGAAGACGGCGGCAATTCATGGCAGGATCAGGAATCCGGTTTTACCATAAATCTTTACGCGGTAAAAACTTACAAACAAAATGAAGCGGTTGCCGTCGGCGAACATGGCGGTGTGGTGCGAACAAATAACGGCAAAGATTGGGAAATTCAGCCGAATATTACCGGAAATTCTCTGCAAGCCCTGGATTATCACGGCGGCGCGGATCTGTGGGTTGCCGGAAACGGCGGTTCGATTCTCAAACGGTCGCAATCTTTTGCCACCGTCAGATTGGCAACTCCGAGCGGTCCGCCGATTCTGCGAAGCGGCTCGAAAAGTAATCCGAAAGCGCGTCAGCCGGTTTTGCCGATCACCGACGACGGCGATATTCCGCTGGCTTCGCCGCTGCAAAAGGATCAAAGGTAAAAAGTAAAGGGTAAAAGGTAAAAGGTAAAGCTTTTGGTGTTTTTTTCAGCTTTTACCTAACTGTTTAAATGCTTTTACTTTTTCACTTTTAAACTTTTTCTACTTTTTCACTTTAAAATTTATGAAAATCGAATCGGGCGAAATCATCATCGTTATTTTGCAAAATCCGCGTGAAAAGGTTTTAGGGGTTTTGCACGAAATCAGCGCGGCGGGCGTGTTTGTGCGCGGCATTGATCTGAATTATTTTGATGATTGGGTCAAAGCGATTAAAACGGATGAGCCGATTTTGCCGATGCAGGATTCCTTTTATCCGATGTGGCGCGTCGAGCGGATTTCGCGCGATGAAGATTCATCCGGTCTGCCTTCGATGGCGGAGCAATTCGCGCAAAAGACGGGTTTGCAGATCACGGATTTTTAGAAATAAATTTAACCGCCGCAAAAAAGCGCAAAAGGCTCAAAAACAGATTCTTATACCAAGTTGCTTAAATAAAATGACAATCGTTAAGTAGGCGGTCTTTGACCGCCGATTTCGATTTTATCAAACAACGACGGTCAAAGACCGCCTGCTTAACGGGTAAGTTTTTTTTAATTTTATTCAGGCAACTTGGTATTATTCTTTCCTCTCTCTCTCTCTCTCTCTCTCTCTCTCTCTCTCTGCGTTCTTTGCGCCTCAGCGTGAAATTAATTTTTCATTTACAAATAGATTCTCTTTTCCGGGTAGAAAACTTTCTCACGCTGAGAGGCGCAGAGAACGCAGAGTTTTCTATTTTTAATTTTTGTGCTTTTTGCGCTTTTTTGCGGCAAAGTTTCCCTGATTTACTTAACCTGCCAAATTCCCGGCTCTTTCCAATCCTTTTTTTATCAAATCCAATTTATATTGATCGTTTTTGCCGAGTTCGTTTTTCTGCTGTAATTCTAATAAATCTTTCTGCGCTTTCATTAAATATTCCTTCGCCGATCTTGCCGAATCAATTGTTTTATTTTTTTCGGCAAGTGCCAGAAAGGCTTCGCCGATCTTGCGGTTCGAATCGCTTCTGAGGAGTTTGATCTGGACGCTTTCGTTGAGTTTCGACATTTTTTCGACGTAATTAATGCCGCGCCGGTAAAAATCGAGGGCTTCGGTCAGTTTTTCTTCCCGAAAGAAAATATCGCCCGTGTTATTAAAAGTTAAATGAGTCTGGCTCAAAAACTCAAAATTCGTCGGGTCTTGAACGGTGATTTCTTCCAGGATTTTGATTGATTCGCGGTTGGCTTCGATGGCTTTTGATGATTCGTTCGTCGCGTCAAAGGCAAATGCCAGATACTGCAAACATTCGGAAATATCGCGTTTTGCCTCGTAGTTTTTGGGATCATTGAGAGATTGCCGGCGGAAATTTTCGCACGAGCGCGTGATCAGAGGAATTCCCGCTTCGCCTTTACCGATGCGGGCGAGAGCCGTTCCGTAATTGATGCTGACCGCGCCGACATAACGATTGTAAATATCTTTTTCGGGAAATTCCTTTTGCAGTTGTTCTGCCATTTGCATCGAACGGCGGTGCATTTCTTCGGCTTCCGCGTAAATTTTGCCGATTTCATCCGGCGATCCGTTCGTTTCCTTCAAAATCTCGGCGTAATATTCGCTTTTCGTGCCGATTCTCTGCAAAGGAACGATCACATTGCGGCGGACAGTTTCGTTTTTCGGATTGGCGGCGAGAAGTTTTTCCGCCGCTTCGAGCGAACGCCGCGACCATTCAATCGAAGACCGATGCCCGCCCGAAAAATTGACGACATCGCCCATCGTCTGAAAACTTCTGACAAGTTTGATTTGAAAATCCAGGTTAGCGGGTTCGAGTTCGGTTAATTTGCGCGAGCCTTCCAGAAGTTTTTCGCCCGCTTGTTCGGCTTCCGGCGAACGGTTTAGCCTGACCAGAAGCAGGGTTTTCTGGTCTAAAACATCGAAATAATTTTTTTGATATTCGATATTATCGGGCGTTTTTTTAAGCAGATCTTCAAAAATTGCGAGGCTTTTTTCGTAGCTTTTGAGTGCGCCGTCCGAATCGCCTAAGTTTGCCGTATAAACCGAGCCTTGCACGTTTCCGATTTTCAGATAAGCCTGCGCCAGTTCATTTTGCAATCCGGGATTATCGCCCGCGTCCTCAGCCAAATTATCGAGATATTCGGTCGCGTCTTTAACGAGCATTTCGCGTGCGGCGGTCGAACCCGGCAGAGAGGCAATCGCATCGTGATATTTGAAAACGACGCTACTCGCCAGTTTTCTGACCTGTTCAAAACGCTTTTCGGCGCGTGTCCGCTCGGCTTGCGCGATTCTTGCTTGATAGAGCGTGGCGAAAAGTCCCGCAACAAGCGCGGCAAAAATGAGCGACACGGCGACGACTCCGGCTTTATTTCGTTTGATAAATTTCGAAGCACGATAGGCAAACGTATCGGGACGCGCCGAAATCGGCAGACCGACCAGATAACGCCGGATGTCTTCGGAAAATTCCTGCACCGAAGCATAGCGTCTTTCAGGTGCTTTTTTCAGAGCTTTGAGAATTATATTGTCCAAATCGCCGGCAAGAAATTTTAGATTTTGGATTTTAGATTTTGGATTTATTTTTCGTCTTTCGTCGTTTGTACTTTGATGATTATTTGCAGAAGTGCCGTTTCGCTCGATCCGCAAAGAACGAATGACAAAGGACGAAGGACGCACAGGTTCGCTTTCACAAATTATTTTCGCCGCTTCATCGGGGCGCAAACCGCTGAAATTAAAAGGCTTTTGTCCCGTCAGAAGTTCGTAGAGAATGATTCCCAGACTGTAAATATCGCTCTGCACGCCGACCTTTTCGCCTTTGATCTGTTCGGGCGAAGCATACGCCGGAGTCATCATCCGAAATTCCGTCACGGTTCCGGTTTTATCAATTCCGTCCGCCGACAAAACTTTGGCAATTCCGAAATCGAGGAGCTTTACCGTGCAGTCTTCGGTAATTAAAATATTATTCGGCTTTAAATCGCGATGCGCGACAAAATTTTGATGAGCGTGCTGAACCGCCGCGCAAACCGAGCGGAAAAGTTTGAGAATTTCTTCGATCTCCGGATCGTTTTTAAAGCAGTATTCATCAATCTCAACGCCTTCGACATATTCCATCGCGTAAAACGGCAGACCGTCGGCGGTCATTCCGCCGTCAATAAAACCCGCGATATTCGGATGCTGGAGCGACGCTAAAATCTGCCGTTCGTGATGAAAACGCGACAAGATAACGTCCGTATCCATTCCGCGTTTGATAATTTTCAGCGCAACCCGCTGCTTAAAATCCTTCGTATCGCGCAAGGCTTCATAAACCGCGCCCATTCCGCCGCGCCCGATTTCCCGGATAATTCGATAATCGCCGATTTGCTCGGGCGCGGCGGAATGGGCGTTTCCGTTAGAAAAAAGCTGAAAGGCGTTTTTTTCGAGCGTGTCGGTTTCTTCGGCGGCAAAAAGCAGCATTTTCTCGATCTCACCGCGCATTTCCACATCGTCGCCGCATTTTGTCGCAACAAAATTCTGCTGCTCGATCGTGCTTAATTCGACCGCTTGATTGAAAATTTCCTTTATTTTTTGGTATCTTTCAGCTTTCATAGAACCCCTGAATCGAGGCTGATTTTTAATTTGGAATTTGAAATTTGAAATTAAATCTGCGTTTTGAGCCACGCTTTCGCCATTCGCCATTCGCGTTTGACGGTCGAATCGGAAATTTCCATAACTTCCGCCGTTTCTTCGATCGTCAAACCGCCAAAAAATCTGAGTTCGACGATTTTCGCTTGTTTTTCGTCGAATTTTTCCAGATTTTTCAGCGCGTCGTCTAAAGAAACCAGATCGAAATCGCGCTGGTTGGAAAAGCTGACGGCTTCGTCAAGAGCGATTTTCGTCGCACCGTCGCCGCGTTTTTTGGCGTTTCGCTGAACCGCGTAATTGACCAAAATGCGCCGCATCATTTCCGACGCGATCGAGAAAAAATGAGCGCGGTTGCGCCAATCAACTTCCTTTTGTTCCAGAAGCCTGATATACGCCTCGTGAACGAGCGCGGTCGCCTGCAGCGTGTGATCTCCGCGTTCGCTTTTGAGTTGATTCGCCGCCACGCGCCGCAATTCGTTATAAACGAGCGGAAGAAGCTCGTTCAGCGCGTTTTCATCGCCGCCTTGCGCCTTACTTAAAAGTTGGGTTACGTCCGTTTTTTCAGCCATTTAAAATTTTTCCGTTAAAAATTACGACAAAAACTTTTCTCAGATGTATTTATAAGTATTTAAGATGCCGTCAGTTTGCAAAAGTTAAGGGGTTTTCGATTTTCAGCAAATTTTCTATTCATTCTACATAAGAAACCGATAAAAAACCAAATATTTAAAAAATTATATTTTTTTTGACCTGTTTTTTCTCAAAAGTTTGCGATTATCAGCAGAAGAATATTTTTATTAAAAATGGAGTTTCCTAAAAAGTAAGGAGAAAAAAGATGAAAAAGAATTATGTAGAAAATTTGTTTGCCGAAATTTTACAAACCCGTAAAAACCGGATTTTCGGATTCGTATTGCTGACGGTTTTGCTGGTTTCGGCTAATTTCAGTACGTCTGCCAATACGCCGATCTGGTCGTTCGACGGCGCAAAGTGGTATTCGCTGATGGAAAGCGGAAATTTGATGGTCGGCACGAAAACCGGCGTGGCGATGCTTGACGGCGCAAACGGCAAGCAAATCTGGACGCGCACCGATCTCGGCGAAGTCAAGGAAGATGAATATACCGAACTTACCGGAACGCCGCTCATTTTGTTTGCGGACAATTCCGGCTGGGCGCAGAGAAAAACAAAGTTGACCGCCGTTGACACTCTGACGGGCGTAACCGTCTGGCAGACGGAAAAAATGCTCGGTTTTACGGTCGAAGTTTTGCCCGTTTACGACCGCGATATGCTCGTCTTTTTAACGATCAAAGACAACCGGATGAATAAGGACAAACCCGACATTTACGCGTTAAAGATGTCAACGGGCGAACTTTTATGGCAGAACGAATATTCCGAGAAAGTTGATCTTTACGGCGTCGAAAAGAAAAAACGCGGCGGCGCGGGCGCGATGCTTTTGGGTTCGGGCGGCGGCGCGAGCAATCGTTTCGATTTAAAGGGCGAAAATCCGCCGATCTTTGACGGCGACTCGCTCTATATGACCTATGCCGGACTGCACCGCTACAATATGGCAGACGGCAAACTCGTCTGGAAAACAATTTACGACGTCACCGACGGCAGTTTGAAAAACACGAACGGTCAGGCAATCGTTGACGGGAACACGATCTACACCTCGGCGCAGGGCATTATCCGCGCCATTGATAAAAATTCGGGCGCGGTAAAATGGACGACGAAGGATTTCGGCAAAGGCGGAATCGCCGAAATGCAGATGCACGGCGATGTTGTCTACGGCAGAATGGGCGGACAATTTTTCAGCGCGAAAAAAGGCGAATGGCTCGAAAAAGGTCCGGTCGGCGTGGTCGCGCTGAATAAAGCAACCGGCTCGACGAATTGGATTTACACGGGGGCAAAGGATTCGATTACGAATATGGTCGTTTTGCCAAGCGACAATGTTTTACTGATCGCCGATAAACAAAATTTAATCGGTCTGGATTTATCGAGTCAGGGAAAAGTCAAAGAAGCTTATAAAGTAAAACTCAAATTCAAACGCAGCTTAGGCGCGGCTGATGTCGGTGGAAAAGCGGCGGCAATCGCTTTTGGCGGAATCGGCGGCGCATTCGGCAAAGGAGCAAAACGCACCGACAATCCCGTGTCCTTGGTTCGGCAGGAAAACGGCACGGTTGTCGTCCGAGGCAAACAGCATCTTCTCGCCTTTAATCCCGCAACGAAAGACATTACCTGGTCAACCAAATACGGTGCGCCGGGCATCAGCGGTTGGGAATCAATCGTGATGACGGCTCTAACCGTAACGGCTGCCGTAATTTCGCAGGCAAATGAAGCAAATCAATTTCAACAGGGCAACTATAACAACGCTTACCGCGAAAATAATAATTTCCTGAATTTGATGACGGGTTACCAACAATTTATGGGCAAAAAATATTCTTCGTCAAAACAGAGCGGCAATATTTATTACGTTCTGACGAAAATAAAAGGCGACGGTGATTCCGGTTCGGGTCTGGTCGGCGTAAATATGCTGACCGGAAACGGCGAACGCCAGATCATCTTCAACGACAAATCACCCGATTACGAAGTTGATGAGCTTTCCGGCACACTTTTCAATATGAACAAAGGCAAAATCTCCGCCTTTTCAATCGTTGACAAACCCGAACAACGCGACGAAAAGGATGATGAAGGCAATAATTAGAGCGGAAAGGCAAAAGTAAGCACCAGTGGAAAATGGACAACGGAAAATGGAAAATGTAAGAAAATGTCTAAACCCGAGTTGAACCTATATGTTAACTCCAGTCTTGATTAGAAATAAAGGTAGGAATTAACCACAGATCCACCCGGATAAATACTGATAAAAAGGCAGGATAAACCCAACACAATTACATAGATCAATCGGTTTGATGTTTTTTAACATTTCTGATCTGTCTTTATCTTCTTAGATCTGTGTGAATCTGTGGTAAAAAAATTACTCGGTTTCTAATCAAGACTCAGGTTATGTTACTTCGAGTTTTTAGAATTTTTATAATACCTCGTTACTTTTTCTTACCTGCTTAAAAACTTTTGCCGGCTTGCTGCCTCTGTTTTAAGTTTGATTCTTTTTCTTCCCTCTTATAAAAGAGTTTCGTTCCGTAAAACGGGCGAAACTCTTTTTTTTGACCTGCTTTGCCGAAAACTTCTGCGATTAACTTTAGAGGACAAAAACTTTTTCAAAAACGAGGAGATTTTATGAAATACAGAACTAAATTTATCATTTTCACCTTTATTTTCCTGACTTTAATTTGCTTTTTAGCTGACCCGAGCCGTTTGGCTTCGGTAAATTCGGATTCAGAAGCAAAAACCGCAATCGCTCAGGAAAATCAATCATCGGATGATTCTCGACAGCAAAATAATCCCGCCGATTTACTTGCGTCAGGCACGGTATTCGAACAGGAAGCGAAACTTCTGGCATCGGACGGTGCGGCGCAGGACAGTTTCAGTTTTTCAGTCGCTATTTCAGGCGATACGGCGGTTGTCGGCGCACCGCGCAACAGCGGCGGCACGGGCTTGCAAAGCCGGGGTTCGGCGTATGTCTATGTGCGTTCGGGAAACACCTGGATCGAGCAGCAGAAATTAGCGCCTTCGGACGGCGCAACGACCGATCAATTCGGCTACGCGGTGGCGATCAACGGAAATACAATTGCGGTCGGCAGATACAATACGACGACCGGACAAAACCGCGCGGACGGGAAAGTTTATATTTTCACGCGTTCAGGATCGGTCTGGACGGAAACGCAGAGTTTGGTTTCAGACGATATCGCGCAGGGCGATTCATTCGGTTACGCGCTCGCTTTTGAAGGCGACACGCTCGCCGTCGGCGCACGAAACAAACAAGTTGGCGCAAATCTCTTTCAAGGCGCGGCGTATATTTTCACGCGACCCTCAATTGGCGGAAATTTTACGCAGCAAACAAAACTGATCGCATCCGACGGCGGATTTGCCGACTTTTTCGGTGAATCGGTCGCGCTTTCCGGCGATACGGCGGTCATCGGTTCGGTCAATGATTTCGGAACGGCAAACGCTCTCGGTAAAGCCTACGTGTTCGTGCGAAACGGCTCAATGTGGTCGCAGCAGCAGATTTTGCAGGCAACGGGCGGTTCGCCGAATGACGCGTTCGGCGTGTCGGTTTCGGTTTCGGGCGATTACGCGCTGATCGGCGCAAACACCGAACCGATCGGAACGAGCGGCGAACTCGGTGCGGCTTATGTTTTCGTCAGAAACGGAACTGTCTGGACGCAGCAACAGAGATTTACCGCGCAGGAATCAACGCCGCGCAATGACCGTTTCGGTTATGCCGTTGCTATTAAAGGCGACACGCTTGCCATCGGTTCGCCCGCGCACGAATTTGTTTCCGGCATCGCCAATCAAGGGCTTATGTTTATACGCGCAGCGGCGCGGTGTGGAGCGAGCGGCAAAAACTTTCGGCGCGCGACGGCAAATCTTCTGATAACTTCGGATCGAGTCTGGCGCTGGCGGGAGACAAACTGCTGGTCGGCGCTTACAGAACGGATAACCGGCGGCGCGAAGAGGTCAGCACGGGCGCGGTTTATATTTTTAACCGGCAAGGCTCGAACTGGAGCGGCGGCGGCAAATTTCTCGCATTTGACGGCGAATCCGGCGACCAGTTAGGTACAAGTGTGGCACTTTCAAATAATCTGGTCATTTCCGGCGCGGTCGGCGATGATATGCCCGGCGTTTCCAGCCAGGGTTCGGCGTATGTTTTTGACTTTAATACCGATGTCGTTAATTTCGGTTTTCAAAATTCGGATTTCGACGGCGACGGCAAATCGGATTTAAGTGTTTTCCGTCCGTCAGAAAATAACTGGTATGTGCTTCGTTCGACCGAAGGATTCGCCGCGCTTCGGTTCGGTTTGGCGACCGATCAACTGACTCCGGCAGATTTTGACGGCGACGGGCGCACGGATATTGCCGTCTGGCGCGAAACGGAAGGAAATTTCTATATTCTCAACAGTTCGGATAATTCGGTTCGCGTTGAAAATTTCGGAATTGCAGGCGACGATCCGCGAATTGTCGGCGATTGGGACGGCGACGGCAAAGCCGATCCGGCAGTTTACCGCGCCGGAGCAAACAGCACGTTTTATTATCGCGGTTCGCTCAATAATCCGAACGGCAATATCACCTTCCTCAACTGGGGAACGAGCGGCGACAAACCCGTGCGCGGCGATTTTGATGGCGACGGAAAATCGGATTTAGCAATTTTCCGACCTTCAACCGGTGTCTGGTATATCAATCAATCTTCTGACGGAGCGGTGCGTTTTATAAACTGGGGAATTTCGACCGACCGGGTCGTTCCGGCGGATTACGATGGTGATGGCAAAACTGATGTCGCAGTTTACCGCAGCGGAATTTGGTATATTTTGCAAAGTTCCGACGGACAGCCGCGTTATGTGTCATTCGGTTTGGCAGACGATCAATTAGTTCCGGCGGATTATGACGGCGACGGAAAAGCTGATCCGGCGGTTTATCGCAACGGCGTTTGGTATGTTCTAAACAGCACAAGCGGAAATGCTTCGATCAGCAATTTCGGTTTAGCCGGAGATCGGGCGGTTCCCGCCGCATTTGTTCATTAAGATTTTATTTATAAAATCTGTGAATCAAAAGTAGAGTATTTCTGCGTCCTTTGCGTCTCTGCGTGTAAAAAAAAAGTAAAAGAAACTAACCTTTCGATAAAAAATTATCCGGCAGATTTCACGCAGAGACGCAAAGGACGCAGAGAGAGAAAGAGAGAGAGGAAGCCGATTTTTTCTAAACTTGACTGACATAAAACCGGAATCTTTCAAAAAAATTGCCTTGTTCACATTTGAGCAAGGCAATTTTTTTGACCTGATTTGCAAAAAAAAACTGCGATTTGTTTCAGGAAGACAAAAATTTTGTTTTTTTAAGGAGAAAATTCAAATGAAAGATAAAACCAAAAACGAAAATTTTGAGATCAGCGATTTATTTCTGCTGTTTTTCGCCGCGATGGCTATTTTGCTTTTTACGTTTTACGGGAAAGCGCAGAGCTTTGAAAAGATTGCCGATGACACGATCGGTTATGTCAAAGCGGGAACATTCGGCAAACCGGACGTAGCGAAAAAAACCAACAAACTCGCGCTTTCGCAGGTTCGCGTGCATTACAAAATCGTCACGACCCGCGCCGCTGAAACACGTGATAACGGCGCACGCGTGACGGTTTATCTCGACGGCGCGATGACCAATCAGGATTTACAGAATTTAACGAATGAGTTTTATATAATTCTGCAAAGAAAGCTCGGCGCACTCGGAATCGAATTTACCGATTGGGATGCGATCACGAAAACCGAATATTACAACAACCGCGAAGAGGCGACCGCTGAAAAAAATAACGTCAATTCCGACGGCGGAAACGGTCAAGCTTGGGTTTCATATACTGCAAATCAAGGACCGATTTTTTATCGCTACGATCTTAATAAAGCTTACGGCGAACTGCTCGCTTACAGCAAAATGAAAAAAATTAACAAGTTTACGGAATCGCTCGGCGCGGATTTTGCGAGTTTCGATGTGGTCGTAGATTTTACGGCAATCGAGCTTGCCACAAGCAAAGATACGGTTTGGCAAGGGGGCGGAAAATACTTAAAATACGGTGCGGATTACAATATCGCCGCGATGATGAGCGTTCCGCAATCTTACGTGCTTTTTATCAATCAAAAAAACGGTTTCGATCAATATGCGAGCAAATTGCCGGTCGGGCAACGCGATTTTTTCAGCGAAAGACCGTATGAAGATGTCAATAAAGCGGCGTATAAAACGAAAACGATCTTCGGCGATTCGCGTTTTACCTTTACGCCCGTCGTGATCGAAGCGAAACGCGAACTTTATATGGCGGCGGCGCGGCGTGCGCTCGAACTTTACGCAGATATTTTCGTCGAAAAAATGCGTCTGATCCGCGGCGGCATCAAACCCGGAAGCAACGTCGCGCAAAAACCGAAAGATACCACGACGCTTGTAAAGGTTAATGAAGAAGCCAGAAAAAATAATGATACGACCGCTGTCACGACCGATGAAATAACCCAAGCCGCCGAAGAAGCCGAACGCGCCGGAAAATTTCAGCTTGCCGTAGATTATTACACGGAGCTGATCAAGAAAAATCCCGAAGATTTTCAGTATTACTTAAAGCGCGGCGTTCTTAATCTGAACGAGCTGAAAAACAACAAAGCCGCCGTTAAAGACTTTGACCAGGCGATCAAATTAAATCCGAACGAAATAATTCTTTATTACAATCGCGGAACGGCGTATATTCAAACATCGGATTGGAAAAAAGCGAAAAAGGATTTCGATTCGGTCATTGCGCTTCGCCCGGATTATGTCAATGCGTATTTAAATCGCGGAATCGTCAATCTGAACTTAAATGAAATGGACGCGGCTCTCAAGGATTTTAATACCGGAATTCAGCTCGATCCGCGCATTCCGAATCTTTACCGGGCAAGAGCGATCGTCTATAAATCGAAAGGAAACGCGCAACTGGCGCAGGCGGACGAACTGCGCGCCGCACAGATGGAGCGCGGACAATAATTTTACAAGTTTGAATTTACAAAAATGAAAAAACTACTTATTTTTACAATCTGTTTTTGCTTTTTACTCGGCGGCTGCAATCAGGGTTCGGTCGAAACGATTTCGTCAAATACCGTGATGAGTTCGCAGGTTTATCAGAGTTACCACATCAAAGCCGAAAAGGGACGAACCGATATTACGGCGACATTTCGCGTCGGCGGCGCGACCGGAACGACGCTCGAATTAACCGAGCCGGGAAAAATCTCGTATAACGACGCGCCGCTGCCCGTTTCCGCGCCGGGCAATCTGATCGGCACGAATTACCGGATGAAAGGCACGGATTATCGCTCCTTTTCAAAAAATTATCGTCCGGCGCACGTGTTTTCCTTTACCGACAATGACGGAAAAACTTATATTAATTCGATAAATCTTCTGCCGCTCGAAATTTCCGCAGCTAATAATTTAACGCTTGAAGCTTCGCAGCCGACGGCAATTCAGCTTTCCCGCGCCGTGGCGGCGGATGAAATGCTGACGATTGCCATTAATTCGATTATCGAAGATCAGATTCCGACTGATGATAATTCGGTTTATTTCAACAAAAATCGCAGCGCGATCATTATCACGCCGAAGTATTGGCAGACGAAATCAATCAGGGCAAAAGCGGAATTGGAAATTAAGGTTAAAAAGAACGCCATTGTCTCGCAAGGGACGCCGCCCGGCGGTTCGATCACGGCGGTTTATTCAGCCGCGCCCGTTTACTTAAGCGTCGGCAACGCGAAACCTGCGCCCGTCAATGCGAATACGCAAACGGCGGACGATAATTCAAACAAAAAACCGGTTACGGCAAATGCCAATCAACAAACGGATGTCGCTGCGCCGAAACCTGAGTCTAAAGATGATTCGCCGAAACTTGATTCGAATTCCAATTCCGATAAATAACGCGCTCCTGAAAAAAACATTATGAAAAATCTTCGTTTATTTCTTTATTTGCCCGCTCTTTTCTTCCTTATACTTTCTCTTTCCGGTTTCGCGGCGGCGCAATCGCAGGCGCAGATGAACAATCAGGCGTGCGATGATTTTGCCGCAGCGGACGGCGAAATGAATAAAATTTACAAGCAGGTTTTGGCGATGGCAAATGACGACAAAACATATCTTGCCGCGCTCAAAAACGAGCAGAGAATCTGGGTTTCGTTTCGAGACGCGCAATTAAATGCGGAATTTCCGCTCGCGCCGAAGCAAAATCCGGCGACGGTTTACGGTTCGGTTTATCAGATGTGCCGCTGCCAAACGCTTAACCGGCTGACCAAAGAACGGATCAAATCCTTGAATAAAAAACTCGAAGAAGCGGTCGAAGGCGACGTCTGCGGCGGCACGACCGGAGATTATTCGCAAATCGGGCAGACTGAAGTAGTTTTATTTGAAGAAAACGGAAAAGTGATCGTCAGTGCACTCGAAACGCTCCAAAAACCGCTGCAGATCACCTTTACCAATGCGCGCAGCCGCGAAGAAATCGGCGTCTTCGATTTTTCCGCCAAAGCCGCCGATTATTATATTCCCGATGATCTGGATTCATTCGTCAGCGCGTATTTACGCTTTAAGATCATTGAACGGGAAGAATTTCCGCTGCCGCTCGTTTTCGCCGTCGCGTCAAAACCGGGCGGTTCGAATAATGCCTTTTGGCTTAAAATCTTTGGCGAAACGGACGGCGAGATCAAACTTTTAACGAATGATTTTATCGAAACCAATCTCGGCGGCGGCATACACATCGGCGCACTCGGGAAAACGCGCGGAAACGGCATCGCGGTTTGGAATTACGTTCTCGAAGAAGGCGAACGCCCGATCGAGCCGAATCGCTACGAAGTTCAGTTTTACCGGTTCGATGAAGGAAAAAAAGCGTTTATCAAGGGCGAAAAACTCTCGAGCAAAAACAAACACGAATCCGACAGACAGGCTCTCGCCGAACTCGGGCTTTCCGCCTTTATCAATCAACTGGAATCCATACCGAATTTAACCTTTCGTGAAGACGAAGACGGAGAAAAATAATGACCGGAAAAATACTTATTGCCGCATTTATTACTTTGCATTCTTATTTTTCGGCAATTCCCGCAAACACGCTTTGCAGCGTTTTAAAGGTGCGCTTCATTAAACTCAGGCAATTCGAATAAAAGATATTTTGACCCGATTCATTCAAAAAAAATGCGATTTATCTGTGAAGCGGATAAATCGCATTTTTTGTTTAATTTTGAGAGGAAATAGTATGAACAGACACTTATTGAAGACATTCGGGAAATTATTTCCGGCATTTTTGTTTTTAGCGGCAATTTCGGTTTTTGCTCAACCCGGGCAAAATGCCGATCTTGAGCGCGGAATCGAATTGATCGAAGCGGAAGATTACAAATCGGCAATCGCTGCGCTCGATAAATGCGCGGCGGCGGCTGCCGACGTTTCGGTAAAAAGCAAATGTCTGCAAAAACGCGGACTCGCCTTTGAGCGAACCGGCGAAGGAATGAAGGCAAAAGCCGATTTTAATGCGGCGGTCGCGCTCGATCCGCGCGACGAAAGCGCGTATTTTGCCCGCGCCCGTTATCACATCAACAGCGAAGGCTTTAATGCCGCGCTGCCCGATTTCAATCAGGTGATCAAACTTAATCCGAGAAATGCTGAAGCCTATTTTTTTCGCGGGCAGATTTTCTCCGAAAAAGGTGAACGAGATAAAGCCATCACTGATTACAGCACAGCGATCAAAATAAACTTCGAATATCACGAAGCCTTTCTTCTTCGCGCTTACGAATTTTTAAGGACGGACGAAATCGAGCAGGCGATTGCCGATTTCACGCGATTTATCGAACTCCAGCCCACGGATTACGAAGGATATTTTCAGCGCGCCGCCGCCTGGCAGCAAAAAGGCAGCAAGACTCTTGCCGAAGCCGATTACGCGGAAGCGATCAGATTGCAGCCCGCGCTTCCCGAACTCCGGCAATATTTAACTGATTTAAATCTTTCAAAAGAAGATGTCATTGAAAAAGCGGAGAAAATTCAAAAGGAAGAAAATCCGCGCCGCGTCATTGAATTTCTCAAACTTTTCCCCGAATATGGTGATGAGGTCGAAATTTTGTATCTCAAATCCGTTTCTTACGTCGAAATCCGGGAATTTCAGAAAGCCGACGTTTACTTTCAGAAACAATTCGATAATTTTTACAAAGACGCGTTTGCGAGTCTTACAATAGCCGATGAATACGCGCAAAAACCGGAATCGGCGGAAAATCTCGAAATGGCTTCGCTGATGTATGAAACGGCTCTGGTTTCAATGGCTTCAGCCGAACTGGTCAACGCGCTTCGCGCCGTCGCCACCGAGAAAAACGGACTTCCCGCAGTGAAAAGAAATCCGAAAAACTTAAATGGTTTTGCGGAATTTATGAAAATTTTCGAGCAGACGGCGATTCGCAGTGCCGAAACCGATTTCAAAGCGGGACAAACCGACCGGGCTTTGCAGAATTTCAATAAAGCACTCGAGATGAATCCGAAATCGAAAGCGGCTTATCTTGGACGCGCCAAAGTTTACCGCAAACTCGGCAAAGTAAAACTGGCGCAGGCTGATGAAGCGAAAGCCAAATTGCTGCCGGCACAGAAATGATTTCGATTTTTTGTGAAGGAGAAAAACGATTTAGCCGAACAGGACGAAAAACAGGCACAGGAAACTAAATAATCAGGTAATAAAAATATGTTAAAAAAATCTTTGTCAGCAGCTTTAATTATTCTCGCCTCGATTATTTTCGCCGGCGCACAGTCCTTGAAATACAGTGCGGACGGAAAGACTCTGGCGGTGGATTTGACCATTAATTTTAATGATTATAAAACCGTTAACCAGTTCATTTTCTTTGACGCGGCGAGCGGCAAAATAAAATCTTCGGCAAATGTTTCAAGTTCGGACATTGAAAACCCGAAAATGGTTTTTTCGGCGAATCAAAACTTGATAATCAGCGATAAAAGCGACGTTTCGACGATAAAGATGTCCGCCGACAACAAAACGGAAGTCAAAGAGCTTTTCAATGACGTTGATAATTACGATAAGGAATTTATTGATCTGGGAATTTCCGACGACGGCAGAACGCTCTTTAAATTATTTTCCGATGAATTGAAAGCCTATAATTTGCTGAGCCAAAAAGCCCTGCCCGAAAGCGGCAAAAAGATTTCCGCGCCGGAAGCGGAAATTACAAGAGCGGAGTTTCTCGCCTTCGGGCAAAATGGACAAATTCTCGTCGAGCTTCAAAGAAAAGGCAAGGAACTTTCTCTGATCATTCATAATTCGGCGGCGAAGACAGCAGTCAAAATCAAGCTTCCGTACGTTTTTGCGGACGACGAAGCAGACTTTACGGCGCAGATCAGTAAAAACGGCGAAACGCTCGCGCTCAAGTGCGCAAAAACATATGAAAACGCGCAAATCACGCTCTGGGATTTGAAAACCGGCGCAGCGCTCGGAACATTCGCGCTGCCTTCGCTCGAAACCGAAAAGACGGCTGATTTTTATCCGATCGAAAATTTCGCGGTCAGTCCCGACGGCAGGAAAATCGCCGTGAAAATTAACGATTTGTTTGATGAACAATTACAAAATCTGCTTGTTTTATGGGACGTCGCCGCAAAAAAGGAAACGATCGCCGAAGCCCGAAAGTATTCCGAAGAAGATTTTGCCGTCGGCATCGCTTTCAGTCCCGATTCAAAGACTTTTGCCATTTCATCGAATGTTTTACTGCCGAATCTTTTTTCCGTAAAAATTCAATTATTAGACGCAAACAGCGGAAAATTTATTCGAGAGTTTTAGACTTTTTGAATTTTACAGGCAAAATTAAAGTCAAACTTTAATGTTTGGTAAAAAATAAATTTACGCTGACGAAAATAAATTTTGTTTCAAGCCAGAAGATCAAAGAATTGGGTTATGCGGCGATAAATGTCTGCAACTTAGGCAGATAAGTAGGATTCTCGGTTGCAAAACTATTTCGGCAGAAACGTCCGGATAGCTGCAAACTGTTTCTTGTAATCAGGTAAGCAAAAGTAACGAGGTATTATGAAAATCCGACAAACTCCAAGCAACTTATAGAGTCAACAAGAGTTTAGGAATTTTCTGACATTTTCCGTTTTTCATTTTCCATTGGTGCTTATACGCTTTCCCTTTAGAAATTGTGCATTAAGTCAGTAGCGGTTGCGTAAACAATTGCGTCAATTAGCTCATCAGGGATAACGCCTCGGCTCACGCCGACGCTACTGACCAATGCACAATAATAAAAGAATTTAATAAAATGCGAAAATTAACAATCAATCAAACGTCGTTGCTGAAAAAATGTTTTTTCTTAATCTGTCTTTCGATTCTGCCGCTAAATATTGCAGCGCAGCATTGCCCGTTTGACGGCACGCGGATGATCGTCGTTCATCTGACGGACGCGAAAAATAATCCGATCACCGATGCCGTTCAAAGTTTGGTTTTGCGCGAAATTGATAATCCGAACGCCGATTCCTGCACATACGCCAAAAGTTTACTGGAAAAACCTTTTCTTCTCTCAAACGACGCTTTTTCTAATATTTATAAAGGGCAAAACTCGTATGATTTGATTCAAGAATTCTGCGGCGATTGCGCCTTTTTGACCGACGGTTTTTATGCGGTCGGGCTCAATCAAGCCGAAGCCAGTTGTATGATAAAAAAAGACGGCGATTTCGAGTATTCAAAGCGAAAGTTTGAGATCGGTTTTGAAAAAAATGATGTGAAGCAAACCGTTAAGGTTTCGGAAGACAAAATCTACAGTCTCTGCACGAGCGGCGGAAAATGGTCGAGAATTGTGCCGATTGAAATAAAAATCGAATAAATTTCCACAATTTTTCAGTTTTTTCAGTTTTTTTTTGACCTCTTTTTCCTTAAATTTATGCGATTTAGGTTAGAGAGGTAAAACATTATGAAAAAATTTAGCTTATCAATTTTCGCCATTTTAATATTTGCCGCGTTTTCATTCGGTCAAACCGCTCAGGAATATCTTAATCGCGGCAATCAATTTTATAAAAACAAGCAATATACGGAAGCTATTTCCAGTTTTTCCGAAGCGATCAGGCTTAATCCGAAAGCTCCCGAACCGTGGTTTAATCGCGGGCAGTCTTATTATTTTTCGGGCAAATACGATCCGGCAATCAATGATTATTCGCAATCTTTAGCCTTAAAACCGAATTATCTCGATGCGCTTTTTCAGCGCGGATTGTCTTATAACAAAAAAGGAAATCACGACGCGGCAATTAATGATTACTCCAGCGGAATCAATCTCGCCCCGAACGATTCGCAGTTTTGGTATAACCGCGGAATCGCCAATTCCGACAAAGGAAATCTCGATGCCGCCCTTGCTGATTATAATAAAGCCATTTCTCTCAACGCGAATTATATGAAAGCCTTCGTTAATCGCAGCAGCGTTTATTTCAGAAAAAAACAATACGATCTTGCGCTTGCCGATATAAATAAAGCGATTCAGCTTGATCCGAATTATGTCGAAGCCTGGGGAAATCGCGGCGTAATTTATAACACGCAAAATCTGCCCGATCCGGCAATCGCCGATTTTACTCAGGCTATTAAAGTTAATCCTGATTATGCAAAGGCGTATCTCGATCGCGGAATTTCCTACAATAAAAAGAAACAGAACGATTTAGCTCTTGCCGATCTGAATCAGGCGATTAAACTTAATCCGAATTACGTAAACGCCTACATTATGCGCGGGGCAATTTATTTCGACACCAAAAAGTTTGATCTTTCCAAATCCGATATGGAAAAGGTTTTACAGCTTTCGCCGAATAATAAATTTGCGACCGGTCTGCTCGCCCGGATTGCGGCTTTGCCGACGCACTAAGCGATCTTTTTTTAATTTCCGCTTGCACAAATTTGTTTTTTCCACTAATTTAAGGAAACAATTTTTTCACATTTTCACGAAAAAATACGTTTCACACGTGAAACACTATTTCACAAACGCTCTCTTTTGTGTTAGACTTCTCAATGTCTCAATAGAATGAATATCACAAAAGGAGAAAATCAAAATGGCTGGAGAAGCAACAAAAATGGCAACAGAAGCAAAAGGAAAAGCGATAGAATCTGCGCTTTCACAAATTGAAAAAAAATTCGGAAAAGGTTCGATAATGCGGCTCGGGGAGCGCCCACAGGAAGATATCGGCGCAATTTCGACAAATTGCTTGAGTCTTGATGCGGCAATCGGTGTCGGCGGAATGCCGCGCGGAAGAATTATTGAAATCTACGGACCGGAAAGTTCCGGTAAAACGACGCTCGCTCTGCAAGTCGTCGCATCAGCGCAAAAAACCGGCGGAATCGCTGCGTATATTGACGCGGAACACGCGATGGATCCGGAATACGCGTCGAATCTTGGCGTAAATATTAACGAGCTTTTAATCTCGCAACCCGATTCGGGCGAACAGGCTCTGGAAATCGCCGAAACTCTCGTGCGTTCGAACAGCGTTGACGTAATCGTGATTGATTCGGTCGCCGCACTCGTGCCGCGCGCGGAACTTGACGGTGAGATGGGCGATTCACATATGGGTTTGCAGGCGCGTCTGATGTCGCAGGCTTTGAGAAAGCTCGCCGGAATCATTTCGAGTTCACGGACGACATTTATTTTTATCAACCAATTGCGCGATAAGATCGGCGTATTTTTCGGTTCGCCGGAAACGACGACGGGCGGCAAGGCTCTCAAATTTTACGCTTCGGTCAGAATTGACATTCGCCGCATCGGCGCGATCAAGGAAGGCGATAAAATGGTCGGCAACCGGACGCGGGCGAAGGTCGTTAAAAACAAGGTCGCGCCGCCGTTTCACGAATGCGAATTCGATATAATGTACGGCAAAGGCATTTCGCGCGAAGGCGATCTGCTCGATCTGGCGGTTGATAACAATATTATTGAAAAGAGCGGATCGTGGTTTTCTTACGGCGAGGAACGATTAGGACAAGGGCGCGAAAACGTCAAAAATTCCCTGATCGAAAATCGTGAACTTTTCGACCGCATCGAATACGACGTAAAAATCGCGCTCGGTTTGATCAAACCGGATCTCAAAGATGTGCTGAGCGAAAAGGAAATCAAAGCATAAAAACTTCGTCAAAAAAGCCGGAATATCCTCAGAATATTCCGGCTTTTCTCTTTTTATAAATTTTACCGAATTAATGAAATAACAGGTGCTTTTACTAAGCAGATAAAAAAATGTTTAACGGTTTATTAAAAGGAGAGAAAAGTTATTATCAACCTTATATTTGCCGGAGTTT
>JBBRVS010000020.1:0-42515 GCA_038246645.1 Pyrinomonadales bacterium | reverse complement strand
TTGAGATTTTCCGTAAAAACTCCGGCTTGCAGACCGTATTTCGTCTGATTCGACATTTCGACCGCTTCCCGAAAATCCGAGAATTTTTCAACCACCGCGACCGGCGCAAAGATTTCTTCCGACACGACGCGCATTTCGGGATTAGTTTTTGTTAAAACGGTCGCATCGAGCATCGCGCCGCTCCGTTTTCCGCCGCACAGGATTTCCGCGCCGTGATCTGCCGCTTCCAAAATCCATTCGTGCGCTTTTTCCGCTGCTTGTTCGTCAATCATGACGGACAGCTCGGTCGCTTCATCGAGCGGATTTCCGGTTTTCAAGTTTTTCGCTTGTTCGACGAATTTTTCCGTCCATTCATCAAAAAGTTTTTCGTGTACAAAAACTCTCTGCACCGAAATACAAACCTGTCCGGCGTGTGTAAACGCGCCGAACGCCGTTCTTTCGACGGATTTGTCCAGATTCGCGCTTTCATCAATAATGACGGGCGCATTTCCGCCGAGTTCGAGCGTGATCATTTTCTTTTCCGCTTTCGATTTCAGCTTCCAGCCGACTTCCGCACTGCCGGTAAACGAGATCATCCCGATTCTTTCATCGCTCAAAACCAAATCCATAAGTTTCGTATCCATCGGCACGACTTGCAGCGCAGATTGAGGCAAACCGCAATTTTGGAAAACTTCGGCTAAAAGCAGAGCCGTCAAAGGCGTTTTGCGGCTCGGTTTAATAATTATCGCATTACCGGAAGCAAGTGCGGGCGCGACCTTGTGCCCGACGAGATTGAGCGGAAAATTAAACGGCGTTATGCCGTAGATCACGCCGCGCGGAACTCTCTTTGTCCAGCCCGTTTTGCCTTTTCCGCCTTCTTGCGTATCAATCGGCACAACTTCGCCCGTAAATCTTTCGGCTTCCGAAGCCGCCCAATCAAATGTCGCGATTCCGCGCAAAACTTCGCCGCGAGCCGTTTTTATCGGCTTGGCGGATTCTTTGGCAATTGTTTCGGCAAATTCCGTTTGTCTTTCCCTGATTCCTTCGGCGATTTTCCGTAAACCCTTCGCAATCTCGAACCGTGCCAGTTTTCGCATTTCTCCGGCGGCGTTTTGTGCCTCAGAAATCGCCTCTTCCATTTCGTCGCGGTTTGCCTGCGAAACATTTGCCAAAACATCATTAGAATAAGGCGATCTTACTTCAAAAGTTTTTGAAGTTTCGCGCCAATTGCCGTTTAAAAAAAGCTTTTTCGTTTCCATAAATTTTTCCCTCATTTATTGCTTATCTTATTTACTTAAGTTAAACTTTCGGGAGTTTTGAATCAAATTTTGTGGAGAAAAAAAAGAGATGAAATTTTTGAAAATAGCTTTAATAGTTTCGGCTTTACTTATTTCTATCGCGGCTTGCGCCGATTCGACTTCGAATAATTCGACAACTTCCAATAACGGAAATTCGGCGGCAAATAATTCGGCAACTACCGCACAGCCGTCGGCGACGATTGATGAATTGGCAGCGGCGAGAAAAATTTACAGCGAACGATGTGTCAAGTGTCATAAGCCGGACGGCTCCGGCGGCGAGGTTGATATTGAAGGAACGAAAATAAATTCGGAAGATCTGCGCACCGAAAAAATGAAGAAAATGGACGATGCGAAATATATCAAATATATCACCGACGGAATTCCCGGCGAAGGAATGCCGGCGTTCAAAAGTATTTTGAGCGAAGCGGAAATCAAGGACGTTGTTAAATTTATCCGTGCTGAATTTCAATCAAAGTAGATTTTCGATTTGCAAATAACTTCCCTAAAATCTAAACTTCAAGATGTTATGCACCTGTAGCTCAGCTGGATAGAGTATCTGGCTTCGAACCAGAGGGTCGCAGGTTCGAATCCTGCCGGGTGTACCATTTTTTTACGGCGTAAATTTATATTTGCGCCGTTTTTCGATGAATTAGGCTGTTTATTGCAGGTGAATGGTTGCTTTATCACAAACTTATTTCACATTTAATTTCAGGAGTTAAAAAATGACAGCAAAACTTAATCAGATTATCGCCATTGAAAAAGGCGCGAAAAACCGTATTTATTCAAAAATTACCGAGCTTCACAAACAGGCGCAAAAAGCCGATCTTTTCTACGGTTTTCATAAAACTTATGAACCGAAAGATGAAAACGGCGAGCAATTTCCGCCCGAACAAAAAAAGGTCATCCTGCGTTCGAATGAGGTTTTGGAAGAAGTAAAATCTCTGCTCGTCGAAATTATGGACATCACGGCAACTAAAGATTTTGCCAATATCACCGCCGCCGCTGATATAAAAGTCAATGGTCAGGTTCTGGCAAAAGACGTTCCCGTTCCGTATCTTTTGTTTTTGGAAAAGCAACTGACGGATTTGCGAACTTTTGTTGATAAAATGCCGGTCCTCGATGAAGGCGACGATTGGGGAAAAGACGACGTTACCGGACTTTTCAAAACCGCGCCGATTATGAAACACCGTACGCAAAAAGTTTCCGAAGCTATCGTTCTCTACGACGCGACGAAGGAACATCCGGCGCAAACGCAGCTTATTACAAAGGATATAACGGTCGGGCATTGGCGCGAAGTAAAACAATCCGGCGCGATTACGCGCAATGACAAACGCCAAATCCTCGAAAAAATCGAAGCGGTTTTAAATTCGGTTAAAACGGCGCGTGAGGAAGCAAATTCGACGGACGCGCCGGAAAAGAATGTCGGCGCGGATCTTTTGGGATATATTTTCGCCTGACGGTTGATTGAGAGATTACTTTTAGAGTAATCTTTCAAATGAGCCGTTTGGCTCGACTTGGATAAACTTAATTTGAGACTTAAATTGAAAAAAAGTTTCGTGCAGGTTCGAATCCTGCTCCTGCGATTAAAAAAAAACTCTTGACGCAGGATGGCGGAATTGGCAGACGCAATTTGCTTTTATTGCAGCAAATGAAACGCTTAAACTGAAACTATTCCAAGGAATTTGAAAATTTAACGGTTGAATTCATCTCGATCTTTCAACACCAATTTATCGTGGTTGCGGTGTTCGAATCCCGTCCCGTGCTCCATTCAAAAAAAATTTTTATGCGCGGGTAGCTCAATGGTAGAGCAACGATACTAAGAATTAAAGGTTGGAATTAAAAGTCGTTGAATTCTGAATGTGCCGTTGAGCAAAGTAGCTCAATTGGAAGAGCAATTGCCTTTAGAGCAATGGGATGCCGGTTCGACTCCGGTATTTGCAACCAACAACGGGCGGGGTGAATAGGATACATTCATCTCGCCTTTTTCATTTTTAAACTACTGCACGAATCTCTACTTTTTTGCTTTTTTCACTTCATTTTGCTTTAATTGCAGTAAGGATAAGTTTTTTCAGCACATCCGTTTTTGCCCTTTTACTTTTCCCTTCTACTTTTTAATTTATGTCCATTTTAATTGCCGAAGACAATGCGGTTCAGCGTCATTATTTATCCGAATTGCTCGAACGCGAATTTCCCGCTTCGTCGCCGGTGATCGAAGCGACGGACGGAAATGCGGCGGTTGATCTGGCACTCGAACATAAACCCGTTCTCTGCATTTTGGATATTCAGATGCCCGAATTTTCGGGCGTAAAAGCGGCGCGGGCGATTTGGCGGGATTTTCCCGAAGCCAGAATTATTTTTTGGACGCAGTTTCCGCACGAAGTTTATATCAATGAAATCCGCAAAATAATCCGTTCGCTCGATCCGGCTCCGGCTTACGGTTTTATTCACAAAAACAACCCCGAAGCCAGATTTTTGCGGTTTGTCGCCACTGTTTTGGAAGACGGCGCGGATATGATTGATCCGGCGTTTAAGGATTCGTTCAAACGTCCGCTTCTCACCGAATTTGAAACCGAAGCGTTGCGCTATCTTGCGCTCGGGCTTTCAAATTGGGCGATTGCCCGAAAATGCTCTTTGTCGCTGCGCGGCGTGGAAAGCCGTCTGGCGACGCTTTACGAAAAACTTTTTGAAAATTTATCCGAAGGCACGATCAACGAAAAATATGACAAACTTGCCTACAACGTCCGGACACGCGGATTTTTCGAGGCTCTGCGGCGCGGTTTGATCAACAGCGACGAACTCAATAAAGCCGAAATCGAACTGGAGAAATGGATTGTCCGCGACCAGAATAAATTTCTCGAAGAAAATCCCAAATCGTAAATTTTTAATCAAATGAAAGTGCTTGAAAAAAGATTAAACAAAATATGCGGTAAATTTTTGTTTATTCTTGTTTCGTGTATCTTCAGCCATTTAATCGCATTTGCTCAAACCGATCCGGCACCGCAGAATCCATTTTCGCAAACAAATAATCTGTATCAATGGGGCGCGATCAGCTCGTTTCACGGCTTGCCCTCCGAGCGCGTCAATGCCATCGCCCAAACAAAAGACGGCGTATTGTGGTTCGGCACGGAAAAAGGTCTGGCGAAATTCGACGGTCGGCGCGTGCAGACGATAACTTCGCAAAATCTTTCGATCTTAAAAATTCTCGCGCTCAAAGTCGAGTCGGACGGAACGCTCTGGATCGGCACGGAAAGCGGCGCGTTCCGGTTTGAAAATGATCTGTTTTTGCCCGTCGAAGAAACCCAAAAAAATTCGATTAATGCGATTTTTATTGATGAAAAAGAATTAAAAGTTTATCTTTCAAGCGAAAAAGGCTTGATTTTTGAAATCCAACCGAGAAGCGGAAATGTTTTAGCGGCGAAAAAACTTCTTGAAGAAGATCTGGAAATAAAAAGTATTTCTAAATTCGGCGAAAAACTTGTTATCGGCACGCACAAACGCGGTTTTTTGGAACTTCAAAACGAAAAAACGAAGGAAATTATAAGCCGTCCGCGCCAGTTTTTTATTAACACTTTTGCCAAAAATTCTGTCGGGGAATTTTGGGTCGGCACGCAGACATTCACCGAAAACAGCGGTCTTTATTTTGCCAAAACGCTGACCGATTGGGAAAAAACAGATGCCGCCGTCGGAACTGTAACTTCTTTAAGTTTTGACGGTTACGAAAATCTGTGGGTCGGCACAAAGGATCGCGGCGCGTTTAAGTTTCGCGGAAACAAACAACTCGACAGATTTACTTTTGAAAACACGGCGGGCGGGCTTCGGTCAAATGAGATTTTAACGACTTTTGTTGACCGCGAAAATGTGATCTGGTTCGGCACGAACAAAGGCGTTTGCCGTTTTGATCAGAGCAGCCCGAACAACGAGAAAATTTCGGAAGACGCGCAGAGCAATTATGTCAGAACCTTTTACGAAACAAAATCGGGCAGCATCATCGCCGGCACAAATCGCGGTTTGTTCTATAAAAACGAAGAAAATATATGGCAAGCGGTCAACGGTTTTGACCAAAAGGCAATCTATGCAATTTCCGAAAATCAAAAAGGAAGTCTGCTGGTCGGAACGTCAAACGGTTTTTTTTATGATGTCGGTTTGAAAACCGATGCCAGAGAAGAATTTTCAATAAATATTGATGACAGTAAAACATTTAATGAAAGCGTGCGGGCGATTCAAAATTTTCAAGGCAAAACTTATCTGGCATTTTTCGGGCGCGGACTCGCAAACTTTGAAAATCAAGCGGTCGCATTTAATTTGCCGAGCAATCAATTGCAGCAGATAATTTCGCTTCATTCGGAGACGGACAAAAATCTCTGGATCGGAACGGCGAATAACGGAGTTTTCACGTTTGACGGCAATGAGCTTAGTCAATTTCCGCAGCTCGAACCGCTGAAAAATTTTGCCGTTTGGTCAATTGACGGAAATCTCGAAAAAGGCGTTTGGTTCGGCACGGAAGAAGGACTTTTTCTCTTTCAAAACGCCGAACTGAAAAAAGTTCTGCCCGATACGGATGTTCGCAGCGTCAAAGTTTTTCCGGACGGAAGCCTCTGGTGCGCGACCGTCAACGGTTTGATTCAAATAATTCCGAGCGCGCACTTCGGCTGGATTTTTTCAAGAATTGATGTCGAACAAGGATTGCCGTCGCAAAGCACCTTTGCGATTTTGCGCGAAGAAAGTGGCGAAATTGAGTTTGAAACGATTTTTATCGGCACGAATCGCGGAATTGTCAAATATTTCGTCAATCGAATCAAACCTCTCTTGATCCCGACGCGGATTTTGAGTAAACGCCTTCACGCGCCCGGCGAATTAACCGAAGGAATCAACCTGGAATACCCGCAAAATGCTCTGGCAGTTGAAGTGGCAGGTTTGAGCAGCCGCACTTTTCCCGAACAGTTTCAATACGAATTTCTGCTTCGTGATGAAAAAAATGAGATCATTAATAAAAAATTATCGAATGATTCGCAATTTTTGATGGAAAACCTCGAAGCCGGAAATTATACGGTCGAAGCGCGGGCATTTGACAAAAATCTGACCGCTTCCGAACCGCTCGTTTTTAATTTTTCGATTGCAAAAACGCCTTTCCCGTGGACAACGCTCGCGCTGACGGTTTTATTGACATTTGCCGTCATTGCTTTGATCTGGGCGGTTTTTTCCCAAAGAAGAATTTCGCGCACCAGTTCTCAGCTTGCCTTTGCCAACAAGGAATTAAATATTGCCCGGCTCGATCTGGCAAATGAAGCCGAGCGCGAACGCCGCCGCATTTCGCGCGATCTGCACGATCAGACACTTGCCGATCTGCGCCATCTTCTGCTGCTCACCGATAAATTGCCGGTTGATCAAGATTCCCCCGAAAAAGCGACTCAATTCCGTTCGGAAATAGAAAATGTTTCGACGGAAATTCGCAATATTTGCGAGGATTTAAGCCCTTCGGTGCTTGAGAATATCGGTTTTACCGCCGCGCTCGAATGGGCTTTGAGCAATGCCGTGCAGGATTCTTCCAAAATCATTACGTCCGAATTTGTCTGCGACGAACGAACGGAAGAAAAAATCAATTTTTCACCGACCGTTCAAATCCAGATTTACCGCATCGCTCAGGAAGTTTTATCAAATATTGTCCAGCATTCAAACTCGACTCATATCAAAATGTCGGTTGAAAAAAATACGGACGGAATTTTTCATTTAATGATCGAAGATAACGGGCAGGGTTTTGATATTTCAAAAATTCAAACCGTCCGAAGCCGCGGTCTTGCCAATATAAAGGCGCGGGCAAATCTGATTGATGCCGAAGTTGACTGGATAAAAAGCGCAGACGGCGGCACGAATTTTCGTTTGACTAAATCTTAAAATTTTTCGCTCTGGTTTAAAACAATTCGCCTTGACGAATTTACAAACCCCTTTTTGCATAATAATTTACAAGAAATTTTTATTTGATTTTTGTTAATGTTTTTTCGACTTTTTTGAATCTCAAACCGTCAAAAAACACAAGCAGGAATAAATTCTTGCTCAAAATTATTTTTAGTTACTACAAAGGGAGAGAGAAATAAGTAATGAAAAAACAAGCAATAAATATATTGTCGGGAGTTTTAGTTGTAATGGCAATTTTGGTTTTGGCTGATGTCGGCAACGCGCAAAGACGCGAAGCCCGCGGCAAAAGATATACCAAAGCACAGGTTGAAAAGGTAATTGACCGCGTCGAAGACCGCGTTGACAATTTCGTCAAAAGTTATGATAAATCCCTTGATAACAGCAAATTGGACGACACGCGGCGCGAAGATTGGTTAATGAACCGGGCAAGAGATTTGGAACGGGCGACCGATGAATTAAGAAGCGATTTCGACCGCCGGGATAATTGGATTGAAAATAAAGACGAGGTGCGAAAATGTTTAAATATCGCCCACGATATTGATAAAAATATGAAGAATCGCAAATACGGCAGAAATACGGAAAACATCTGGGCAAAAACGCGGGTTGAGCTAAACACTTTAGCCGATATTTATAATTTACCGAAAGTCGGTTCAAACGCCTATTGATTTGCAAAAATTTAAATGTTGAAAAGGCAGAATCTCGGTTTCTGCCTTTTTTCGTTCAAAAATTTATTTGAATTAGATCAGATATTTAGAAATAGTGAAAAAGTGAAAGTGTGAAAAAGTAAAAATGTTTATTTTTGTCTGATGAACAGACCTTTTCCGGTAAAAGCCGGTTATTTTTCAGAAAAACCGAAGACCGGAAGTATCAAAAACTTTTTCACATTTCCACTTTTAAACTTTTTCACCAATAATCAAAGACCTAATCAATTACTATAAAATATTGCTTTGACAACTTTTATTGATTTACAATCATCATCAAAAATGTTTTTTGCATTAAATTTTAGTAAGATAATCGAACTTAATTGATCTTCAGCCGTAGAATAAAAGTTTGGCGGCGCGGGATAATTTTTTAGGTTTAAGGCGAGTAAATATGATTGAAGCGGGGAAAATTTTACAAAATCGTTATCGCATCGAAAAACAGATCGGACAAGGCGGAATGGGAACGGTTTTTGTTGCGGTTGACGAAAGATTCGGAAGCACGGTGGCGATCAAGGAAACTTTTTTCGAGGAAGAAAAACTCAGCAAAGCCTTCGAGCGCGAGGCACGCCTTCTAAATAGCCTGAAACATCCGGCTCTGCCGAAGGTCAGCGATTATTTTGCCGAAGAAAACGGTCAATTTATCGTGATGGAATTTATCCCCGGCGAGGATTTGTCGGAAATTCTTGAGAAAAGCGATAAACCTTTTGCCGTTGAAGAAGTTTTGAATTGGGCAAATCAGCTGTGCGATGCACTTAAATATCTGCATACGCAGGATATGCCGGTAATTCACCGCGACATAAAACCGCAAAATCTGAAACTAACGCCCCTGGGGCAGATAATTTTGCTTGATTTCGGTCTGGCAAAAGGAAATCCGAACGATGCTTCGCATAAAACTCAGGCAAAAAGCATCTTCGGTTATTCGCGCAATTACGCATCGCTCGAACAAATTCAAGGCACGGGAACCGATCCGCAGAGCGATCTGTATTCTTTAGCCGCCACGCTTTATCATCTATTGACGGGAATTCCTCCGGCGGACGCGCTGACGCGGGCAATGAATGTTTTAAATGCCAAGAGCGATCCGCTGATCCCGGCAAATTTAATCAACAAGAAAATTCCGAAAGGTGTCGCGCAGATTCTTCAGCAAACGATGGCTTTAAATGCCAACGAACGTCCGGTTTCGGCGGTCGAAATGCGTTTGATGCTCGAAAATTGTGATAAAACGGTGGATTTGAACGAAATCGAAAATGATTCCGATGCGTTTTTTTCGCCGCATCTTTTAACTCAAAAAACAAAACTGTTGTCGCGGGCGACAAATGTCAATGAAGCTGCCGAATCGGAACTGAAAACCGAGATTTTCACGACCAACGATGAAGAACAACAATCTACGGTAACACAAGTTGCCGGACCATTTACGCGACTGCCGAACCGGTCGGGACGCGGAGTTTTATTCGGCGGCGCGGCTCTCAGTTTATTAGCTATAATTGCCGGTTTTGCTTATTTTACGATGAATTTGGCGCAAAACAATTCCGAACCCGAGGCTGATAACCAAACGTGGCAAAATCAGCTCGTGCCCTCAAATACTGCTGTTGCGATGGCTGAAACGATACCTTCGCCAACGGAAAATCCCAATATTCCGGAAAATGCGCCGCCCAAAGCCACGGATATAAAGGAAACCACTACAGCGGCAAATGATCCGCCGAAACCTTTAACCGAAACGGCGAAAAAACCTGCTGAAGCCCCAAAAACACCGGCAAGCTCGACCAATATAACGGTTTCCGATGAACCGGAAGAATTTGTTTTTGAAACCGATGAAGGAAAAATAAAAATAACCGGTGAAAGGTATGAAACCGATGATTTTATTCTTGATCCAAACGGAATCAAGTTTAAAAATCCGGCAAAATTTCCGGAATTAGGTAAAATTCCGTTTTCTCCCGAACATTTGAAACGGATGACACCACAGCAAAAACAAAAATTTATGGAAATGATCGAAGCACAAAAGCGTCGGAAAGAGGCAAAAAAGACGATTCCGATTCCCCCGAAACAACCGCCGGCAAATCCTGCAAATAAGGATGGTAACTGATTAGGTCTTTTACACCAAAAACTTCCCTCCTGAGAAAAGGAGAGGTGCGCCTTTAGGCGCGGGGCGGTTGGTTCTCCTTCGCTTGTCCGGTAACGGCGGGATGAATCAAACCACCCCGTCAGCCAAAAAACGGCTGCCACCCCTCCTTAGAATAGGATGGGAGTTTTTTATGACCTAATCGGTTAGTAATAATGGAAATTAGAATTTTAAATCCTTTTTTGCTAAAGTTTTGAAGATATTATTTCAAAAAGTTTCTCATTTAATTCTTTTATGTGGAGGTGCAAGTCTTCATCATTTTCCGGTTTCGGCACTTCAAAAAGCGGGTGATAAATTATTACAACCTTTCCGAAACGCGGATATTTCATATCTTGCGCCCAGATTTTATTGGCACCGCGAATCGTGACGGGCAGAATCGGAACTTCCGCTTCCATTGCCAGACGAACCGCGCCGGGTTTGAATGAAAGCATTTTCCCATCGGAAAACTCGCGCTCGCCTTCGGGAAAAATTATCAAAGTCGCGCCTTCACGTAAAAATTGCAGGGCTTTTCTCGAGGCTTTAACAAAACCTTTGCGATTTAATCCGACCGGAAATGCGCCGAGATATTTTATTAATCTGCCGATAAAAAACCATGTAAAAATCTCGTCCCAAGCCATAAAACGAAATTTACGACTGAGTTTCAGGCAAACCCAAACCGGATCAACGTAGGTTTGATGATTCGGCGCGATAATCAAACCCGTTTTCAAATCCTTCGGAATATTTTCCAAGCCTTGAAATTCTATTCGCCAAAGAATTTTGCTGGCGGTCAAACCGATAAAACGGCAAGCTGTAATGATAAATTGGGGTGCATATTCTTTGTTTGATGAATTCACAAGGCAATTATAAAAACAAGTGCGGGTTTGAAGCAAAAATTAAAATGAAAAAAGTTCCGGATTCAAACATAAAGTTTAAACCCGGAACTTTTTTCGTTTTTGAATATTTTATTGAACTTCGACATCATCGCCCGTATGGATTTCTCCGGCGGTTCTGATAATTACGGCAGTTGCGGTTCTTTCTTTAACATTCAGAATAACCATTTCACCGACAATTTTCCGCAAATCCGCGGGGCGCCCCTTTTTAGCGGCTTTAGAAGTAACCACTTTGCCCTTGGCTTCATCGCCCGATTTTCGGGCGGTTTGATTTGAAAATTTTCCGCCGCGATATTCATCGCTTTCGTAATCTTCGTCTCTCGCGCTAACCGCTTCGGTTGATAGATCATCAAGGATGTTTCCCGTTCCGAGCGGTCGGAAAATCGTTAAAAAATCTCCGACCTTGACATTATCTTCCGCGCCCAGATCAATATAAACGATCTGTTCGGGACTGAGAAGTTCCTGTCCGTCGCGTGCCATAACGATTTTTCCGGTGCTTTTGCCGGAAGGATTGGCAAAAATATCGAGCGGCGGACGTTGTTCGAAAACCGGACTTGTCCGCTGCGGCATCGGTTGGATTAAATCGCCTAACAGCAGATTGTCGCAAGAAGTTTTGACCATCGCAATGGCAACCTCATTTTTTACTTTGATAACCTCGACCGCGCCGACTTCCTGCACATAAAAACCGAGATTTCCCTTTTTCGTCCAGCGCGTTTCGAATCTTCCGCGAGGACGAACGACCGAAAATACATCACCGACCTTTGCACCGCTGTTTGTGCCTAAACTGAAATAAACATAATCGCCCTGCGAATAAATATTTTTTTCTTTTTCGAGATCGGCACCGACGATTTTGCTGCTGGTATCAACTTTTGCCCGCTGAATAAATCCGGCGCAAAGCAAATTATTACTTCCGGCAATCGGCATTTCTTCATCTTGTGCCGAAGTAATTGCCGAAAAACTAAATATCATAATAAAAAGAGTTGCGAAACTCTTTACGCTAAAATTTTGAAAATTCACTGGTCTAGCTCCTTTTTTTGAACTGTTTTGAATTGAAATTTAATAACTAATCGTGAAATAAAAACGGGCATATCTCTCGCCCAATTGTGGCAATTACTATCCTACCTTTTTGTTTAACAAAGGTCAACATTTATTTTTTATGTTTAATTTCAAGAATTATTATTCCACGCTTGCAGAAATTACAATGATTTTGTAGTATTTTGGTTTGCGCTTCTGGAAAGTTTCGCAATCTGAAGGTCAAGCCGGTGTAGCTCAGTTGGTAGAGCAGTTGATTTGTAATCATCAGGTCGGCGGTTCAAATCCGTTCACCGGCTCCAGTAATATCAAGCCAATAAAGCATCTGTAAAGGTGCTTTTTTCTTTGTAACAACATGCATTAGAGTTTAAGTCTTTCATATTGGGCAAACAGCTTTGTGATTTCGGCATTAATAGCTTGCCTGGCGGCTGGATTGGTTTCTTTGTCGCGGCGTTTGATTAAATCTTCGATTTGAGCCTGGATAATTTCCTGTTTTGTTTCCGGTTTCTTTTTACTTATCTGATATTTATCGTCCATAAAAATGATATTACTATAAAATATTATTCGGGATGATAAAAAATCAGTTTGCGAAATTATTTTTAGACTTTATTAAACACATTTTAAAAGACCTTCCCGGACTTCCTCTCTAAACTTTTCATTAATTTCCGTAAACTTTTTCGGCAAATCCTTTTCCGCTTTGGCGGCGGCGCGTAAATATATCGGTTTTGCCAGCTGCGGTTTCCCCATTTCGACCAACGCCTTGGCATATTCGGTTTCGCCGAATAATCTGGCATACCAAAATTCGTAATTTTCCGGATCTTTTTTCAGCAGCCGTTCGCAATAATCTACGGAAAGTTGAAAATTCCGGGCGGCTTCGGCAAACTCGCCGCGTTTGATGTGGGTGAGAGATAAATCTTCAAAAATTTCTTTGAGATCGAGATTGATCTCGTTATTTTCCGGATCATTGGCTGCGATTGCCAGAATAATTTCTTTTGCCTGATTTTCCAGATCCAGAGCTTGATCGGTTTCACCTAAATCGCGATGAATTTTTCCTTCATTCAAGCGTCCGGCGGCGATATTTCGTTTAAGGCGAGAATTGTCGGGATGCAGTTCAGAGGATTTTTCCAGTGCTTTAGTCGAGCGTTTGGCAAACGGCAGAGCCGTCAGCAAAAAAAGTTTTGCCTTTTCAGACTCGCCGCTTCTTCTGGCTTGGCTCGCCTGCGTATAATAATGAAGCTGAAGCCGGTGAGTTACCGTCGCCAATAACCGTAAGGCATTTTCGTTATTCGGCGCAATTTGTAAAATCTGTTCGACCATACCGAATGCCTTATTAAAAAGCCCTAATCTTTCCGTGCTGACATCTTCCCGGTAAATTTCCGCCAGATGAATATAACTTCTCGCCAGATTTATTTGCTGCTCGATATTCTCTGGTTCAAGCAGAGCCAGTTTTTCGCTCAAGTCGAGTGATTTTTGCAGATTTTCCGACTGATTTGTGAAATCCCCGACGCGGTAAAAGGCTCTTCCGGTTTCCAGATGCGCTTCGCGCAGCAACGCCAGAAGTTTCAGATCATTTGAATTTTCGGCAATCGGTTTGAGCAGTTCCAGAGCTTTTTTGTAACTTTCCAGCGAACCTGCCGAATCGCCGAGATTTGCCTGAAATGCGCCGCCCTGAACTTCGGCAATCCGCATATAAGCCTGCGCCAAGTCCTGAATCAAAGCCGCGTCGTCCCCGGATTCGAAATGCAGATTATCGAGGTATTTCAGAGAATCCTCGACCATCATTTCCCGAACTTTGGTCGAACCCTGCAAATCCTTGATCTCATCGTGATATTTAAAGACGACATTATTGGCAAGCTCGCGGATTTGATCAAAACGCTGTTCGGCAATTTTCCGCTGATTTTCCGCCCGAACGTATTGCCAGCCGATTCCGGCAATTCCGCCGACGAGCAGTAAAAATATCAAAACCGCCGCTGAAACTGCCGGAAAATTTCGTTTAAAAAACTTCTCGGCGCGATAAGAAAATGTGTCGGGACGCGCCGAAACCGGCAAACCTTCCAGATGTCGGCGCAAATCTTCGCTCAATTTTTCGACTGAAGAATAACGGCGGTCGGGTTCTTTTCTGAGTGTTTTCAGAATTATATTGTCCAGATCGCCTTTAAGAAATTTTGGATTTTGGGTCTTGGATTTCGGATTTGTCTGTCTGTTTGCCGAGTGTGTATTATTTCCGGTTGTGCCGACAGCCGAATTTTTTTGACTCAATGCCATAGAAGGCTTTTGCGGATTTGTTTCGCAGATGGCGCGGGCGACCTCATCCAATCTTTTGTTTTCAATTTCGTATGGTAATTTTGCCGTTAAAAGTTCAAATAAAATCACGCCGAGACTGTAAATATCGGTGGCGGTGGAAACGGATTCGCCGCGAAATTGTTCGGGCGAAGCGTATTTCGGGGTCATCATTCCGAGCGCGGTCGCCGTTCCCTTTTCGCCGGAGACGTCTTCGGTTAAAAGTTTTGAAATACCGAAATCGAGTAGTTTCGGTTCGCCGTTTTTGGTAATTAAAATATTTGTCGGCTTTAAATCCCTGTGAACAATAAGTTTGCCGTGCGCGTAAGAAACAGCCGTGCAGATTTTACGAAAAAGTTTAAGGCGTTCGGTCAATAACAGATTATTTTCATTGCAAAACGCAATCAAATCCGTTCCTTCAACATATTCCATAACAAAAAAAGGCAAACCGCCCGTCATCGTCCCGCCGTCGAGGAGATTGGCAATATTCGGATGTTCGAGACTTGCCAGAATCTCTCTTTCATTCTCAAAACGGCGAAGCAGTTCGCTCGATGAAAATTCGTGCTTGATGACTTTGAGCGCACATTTTTTTCCGAAGTCTTCTCTTTCGGCTAAAAAAACCGTTCCCATTCCGCCGTTGCCGAGTTCACTGATTATCTTGTATTTCCCGATTTGCTGTTGCGGAATTTTTTCGTTGAAATTTGTTGAAGAATAAATATCGGGAAAAGAATGCGATGATTCATCGGATTTCAGTAAATTTTGAACGCCCGAAATTATTTCTTCGTCCGAAATATTTTCAAGAAATTTACTTTTTTCTTTTTCGGAAAGCTCGACGATTTCGTTAAAAATTCGTTTAATTTCCTGCCATTTCTCAGGGTTCATCTTTATTTAATTACTCAGCCTTTAATTCATTGTGAAGCCACGCTTTGGCAATGCGCCATTCGCGTTTGACGGTCGAATCGGAAATTTCCAGAACTTCGGCGATTTCTTCAGTAGTCAGTCCGCCGAAAAATTTCAGTTCGACGATCTTTGATTGCCGCTCATCAAACTCACCGAGTTTTTTCAAAGATTCGTCAAGCAGAATCAAATTCAGATTCTGCCCGGTCGTAAAATCAACGATCTCGTCCAAAACCAGCCGCGTTTGACCGCCGAAACGCTTTTCCGTGTTTCTCTGCAGGGCGTAATTGACTAATATCCGCCGCATCATTTCCGCGGCGAGTCCGAAAAAATGAGCGCGGCTCTGCCACGTTTGTTTATTTTGCCCGATCAGGCGCACATAGACCTCGTGAACCAGCGCGGTCGCCTGCAACGTATGTTCGCCGCGTTCACTCTTCATTTTCGATTTGGCAAGCCGCCGCAATTCTTCATAAACGAGCGGAAAAAGCTCATCAATCGCTTCCCTGTTTCCATTTTGTGAAGCGTGAAGCAAAGCGGTAAAGTCATTTGTCATATTCGGTTTAAATGTCTGGCAAAACTAAATTTAACCGTATTGCGCGGTTTTTGCAATCATAATTTTCACCTGAGTGCACCTTTTTGCTGAGAAATCCTGCGTTGTTTTTTGAAAGCACAAATTTGCTCGAAATCAAACAAATTTATGGAGATATTTTTCAACAAATGAAACATAAAAACATAAAACATCTTTTTCTATCAATTATTTTCAATTGATACTTACAATTTTATTTTCAATCTCAATCTTCAGTATTTCATCAAAAGCCGCTGACGGTGATTTGGATTCGGGATTCGGAACAAATGGTCTTATTAATGAATCTTTTCACGGCATTATATCGAGACACAACACCGTAGCAGTTCAGCCGGACGGAAAAATCATTGCCGCCGTAAATTCGCTGACAAGCAATTTTACCAATGATTTTACGCTCGTTCGTTATAATTCGAACGGAAACATTGACACTTCATTCGGCACAAACGGCATACTTTATGCCGATGTCGGTGGCAAAAATGATATTGTTCCGACGGTTTTGCTCCAGGCTGACGGGAAAATCATTCTGGTCGGACAAAGCAGAAACGCCCGGGATCGCAATATTATCTCGATTTTCCGGTTTAATTCCGACGGTACGACCGACACGAGTTTCGGCACAAGCGGCGATCTGCCGATTGCTTCGGCTTTTCGATAAACAAAGAATAAAAAAGCCGGAAGTAATTAAAAACTTCCGGCTTTTTTTTCATTAAGATAGGGTAAAGTGTTGAATTTGTCCGACGTAAATCTACTAGTTTTACGGGAAAATGCCGAGTTCAAAATAACAGGTTGAAATTTTGTCAATGGCATTCTTAAAGGCGGCGGTTCGCAGGTTGCCGATGCCTTTGGTTTGTTTCTGGACTTCGCGGATTTGCTGATAAGCCGTTATCATCGTTTCCTCCAAACCCGAATAAACCAGATCGGCTTCGTCCGCGCCGCGAGCGACCAATTTTTTCTCTTCTGCCGAGAGCGTTCTGCCGGTTTCGGTTTCGATCAATTTCATTATGCGGTCAAAAGTATTTTGTTCAAAGCGTTTTTCCATTCGTCCGAAGCGAACGTGCGAGAGATTTTTGAGCCATTCAAAATAAGAAACCGTTACGCCTCCGGCATTTAAGTAGAGATCGGGAACGACCATAATATTTTGTGATTCCAGAATATCTTCGGCATCAAAAGTTATCGGACCGTTTGCGCCTTCGCCGATAATTTTTGCTCTTATGCGCGGAGCATTTTCGGCGGTTATCTGATTTTCGAGCGCGGCGGGAATTAAAATATCGCATTCGAGTTCGAGCGCGGCTTCGCGGTTCGGCAAATTCTTCGCACCCGGAAAATCGAGCATCGAACCGTTATTATGTTTGCGGTGAGCCATTAATTTTTCAAGATCAATGCCGTCCTGTTTATGAATTCCGCCTTCATATTCGGCAACTCCGATAAGAATCGCGCCGCCTTCGATGCAAAATTTCGCCGCGTGATAGCCGACATTCCCCAAACCCTGCACGACAAAGGTTTTGCCTTCGATGCCTTTTGTCAAACCGAGTACCTTCATATCTTCCTCGATGTCGCAAGCCTCGCGCAAACCGTAAAAAACGCCCAATCCGGTCGCTTCATTTCTGCCGCGAATTCCGCCCTGCGCGATTGTTTTCCCCGTAACGCATCCCAAGGCATCAATTTGTCCGGGATTAAAAACCTGATAAGTGTCGGCAATCCAGGACATTTCGCGTGCGCCCGTGCCGTAATCCGGCGCGGGAACGTCAATCGCCGGACCGATGAAATTTTTTTTGATAAGTTCCGAGGTGTAGCGGCGTGTTATTTTTTCCAGTTCCTCGACCGTAAAATCCTTCGGATTAATTTTTATCGCACCTTTTCCGCCGCCGAACGGCACATCAACAACGGCGCATTTATACGTCATTAAAGTCGCCAGCGCGACAACTTCGTCTGAACTCGAATGTTCCGAATATCTGATTCCGCCCTTGACCGGCAGTTTATGATGACTGTGTTCTGCCCGCCAGGCGGTGACGACCTCGTAACCATTTCCCTTTTTTATCGGGAATTGAAATGAATAAATGCTGTTGCAAATTTTTATTTGCGTCAGCAGCCCCTCGGGCAGATTCGTATGCACAGCGGCTTTGTCAAAATAATGATTTACGCTGGCTAAAAAATTTTTTCCTTGCTTTTCGGCATCCATATTTTTTTCCTCTTATACAAAAATAACTAAAACTTATATCAAGGTTAAGAAAACTTTTTATTTTGTCAATGTCGGTTTTGTTTTATTCGGCAACAAATTATTTTTTTTTTATTCGCGTGCCGTAATTTTATAAGAATCGGAATTATTTTCTTCTTCGGGTTTGGCAAAAATAATGCGGTTTTCGGCAATCGAACGAGTTTGGACAAAGTAGTTTTTTATTTCTTTTTGGCGTTCATTTGTCAATTCCTCGCTTATTTTTGAATTTAATTTAAATTCCAGATTCAACCGTGTATGTTCGTGCAGATATTTTGCGGCTCGATCAAATGATTGAGTCAAATCTTCGCTCAAAACAGCGCGACCGTTTACAAAATTAAAGGTTTTGTTTTCGAGCGGAATTCGTTCAAATGAAATAACGGAATCCGGCAAATTTAATCTCTGCCTGATATTTTCCGCCAGCAAATTCCGCGCATCAACATCTATATCGCGCTCGCTTAAGTAAAATATGACAACCGCGAAATTATTATTCGGGCTGGTATTTACCTTAAAATCGAACATTTTCGCCGGCGGTGGCAAATTTATATCGCTTAGCGCATTTTGAATTCTTTTGATAAATTGTGTTTGAAGCTCGGCAATTGACAATGGAAGCGTAGATACTTCGGTTTTCGGATTTGCCAAATCCCGCGCCGAGGTCGGAATTTCCATAATTTGCAGGTCGAGCGAATCTTCCCGACGGTTCAGATTTTTGGCAAGTTCTTTTACAAATTCGTTTCTCTCTTCCGGCGAATAAGGCTGATTGTCAAAAATCCGCAGATAAATTTCTAATTTATCTTCATTTGTATTGACTCTTAATTCGTCCAGGCTTCTTGCTTCGCCATTCGGCTGAACCGAAAATTTTTCATTCCAGATAGTTCTCGCCATTTGGCGAATTTCATTCTGTTTCTTTTTTTGCAGAATCTCGTCTTTTAATTGATAGTAGGAATTGGTCAACGGAATAAAAATCAAGAGAAGCGGCACAACAATCATTAACAGACGGAGCGACATACTGCGGATTTCGCGGGCGTGTTCGAGCGACGGAATTCTGGCGATGGCGTGATGCCACCATTCGCTTTCCAGATCACTATCGCGCCAGGCTCTGACTTTTTCCCGCACTTTTGCCGTATCAATGCGCAGCAATATAAAGACGATCATTGCCATAAATGTAATGGCAACCAGATTTGTCAAATAAAGCAAACCGCCGCCGGCAGCAATTTGTAAACCGTCCGTAAAACTGACGCTGACCGCCAAACCGACCCCGTAACCGACAACGCACAAAGGCGGCATCAGTGCGACGGCAATCGCCACGCCCGGAATCGAAGTAACGACACCTTTGACTTCCTTGCAAATCGCTACCGAACCGACCGCACCGGAAAAAAGTGCCACGCCGAGATCGAGAGTATTCGGCGAAGTCCGGCTTAAAATCTCGCTCGTTGCCTCTTTAAAAGGCAAAAAAGCGACCAGAATGACCGCCAGCGCAATCGCGCCGAGCGAACTGATAAATAGATTGAAAAATGAACGAACGGCAAGAATTAAATCTCCGGTCGCGAGAGCCAAACCGGCAGATAAAATCGGTCCCATTAAAGGAGAAATGAGCATCGCGCCGATGATTACCGCCGGACTGTTGAGGATCAAACCGAGCGTGGCAATTCCGGCGGAAAAGAAAATTTGCAGCCAATACATTATGTCTTTTAACGAACTCGATTTTGCCAGATCAATATAAATCAGGGTTTTTCGTTCATCATCAACATTCAGTGCGGCAGCAAAGCGGTCGCGCACATTCTTCCATAATCGAAGAATTATTCTAAAAAGCCGAAATGTGTCTTTTTGTTCGTCCATAATTTCTTTTTAACAAAAATTAATTCCTCTTTCGCGTTTTACAGTTTCGGTTTCGGCAGAGTCATCGTTTCGCCTTCGGAATCCATTTCGAGATGCCGCGTCGTATTATCGGTGACGCTCGGCGGAACCAGATCGCCGGTTTTGTATTTTGAAGCGGAAACAGGCGAAATATATTCGGTTTGATCGGGCGGCAATTCCCGCTTTTCGTTTGAGGAAAGTTCACGTTCCGTCGTCGTCGGGGCAAAATTGGCGTTGACTTTTTCGTAAGATTTGATCTGAATAATCTTCGCCAGTCCCGTGCCGATGCAGGAAAGTGCCGGAATCAGCATCCAAAACCACCAGCCTCTGCCCATCGCCGAATTTGCCAGCGCAATCGTCACGGCAACAAATGCAATTCCCGTAAATAGAGTGCTTAAAGCGCTTTCCCAACTGACCGGTTTGCCTTTTTTGTCAACCAGCGGCTGAATTCTCTTTTTATCGAGTTTTCCGGTTAAAACATCTGAAACGACATTCAAATCAGTTCCGCAAGTCCGGCAAAATTTTCCGTTGTCCGGATTTTTTGTTCCGCATTTCGGGCAATACATAGTTTTTTGTCCTTTGTCCTTTGTCCTTATGTCCTTTGTCCTTTATTAATCAATTTTCTGAAATTTGAAATTTGAAATTTGAAATTTATAATTTTCTTTGTCGGACGGCTTCAAACAGAATTACGCCGGCGGCGACCGAAACGTTCAGAGATTCGATTTTTCCGAGCATCGGAATTTTCACCAAAACATCGCATTTTTCCGCCGTCAAACGATGCAATCCCTTGCCTTCGCCGCCCATTACGAGCGCGCTCGATTGCGTCCAATCCCATTCGGAGTAATTGATTTCCGCTTCGCCGCTTGCGCCGACAACCCAAATATTATGCTCTTTCAGCTCATCAATCAAACGATTAACATTTCCGATTTTGGCAACTTTAACATATTCCGCCGCGCCTGCCGAAGATTTGGCGACCGTTTCAGTCAACCCGACGGCGCGGCGTTCGGGAATAAAAACGCCGTCCGCACCCGCACATTCGACGACGCGCAAAATCGCCCCGAAATTTCGCGGGTCTTCCACGCCGTCTAAAATCACCGATAATGATTTTTCCTTGCTCGTGATTTCATCAATAAGCCGCTCCGCGTCAAAATAATCTGCCGAAGCCGTAATGGCGACAATTCCCTGATGATTCGCGCCGTTTTCAACCATTTGATTGAGAGTTTCCCGCGAAGTCTTATGAAACGGAATGCCGTTTCTGCGGGCAAGCTGCAAAATATCGGAAAATCTTTTTTCCTGTCCGCCTTCAATTATAAAAATCTTTTCAATCCGGCGGTTTTCTGCCCGCAACGCTTCCAGAACAGGCAGAACACCGAAAACAGTCGGCGGCGGCGGTGCGCTTCTTTTTAAGTCCGGTTTCTTTTCCTGAATTTTGAATCCCGAACTTTGAACTTTGAATTTTGAATTTTGAACTTTGTTCTTTTTCATAATAAATATCGCCGAAAACGAGAATATTTTGTAAACTGCGCCAGATTTGTGCTGATTGCTGTTTTGTTCAAATTAATATTGCCGATTCCTTTTTTTGAAATGCCGCGTGAATCGTTTATTTCTTCGATTTCCCAAACCTCGCCCAAAATATGTCTGATTCGGTTATAATTTTCCGATGTTTTTGCATCAAGCGCAAATTCCTTGAGCTTTTCAAATACTTTTCCGATATTTTCAAACGCCAGAAAACTCATCGAGTTTCCCAACCACGAATAATCAAAACCGCTCGTTAAAATTCGATAACCGATCTTGTCGTGTTTTGTATAAATATCGATTATTTTCTCGTCTGTTGCCGTTTCATCAATACTGAGAGTTTTGGTTTCCTTTGATTTTACGCGCTTTTCAACCGTTTCAGTCTTTTTTTGATAGATCGAACCGGATATAATCAAACTCACATCTTCCCGCCGGGTTTCAATAATTTCAGCGGTATTAAAGAGCGTTATTTTTAATTTTTCATCTTCAAAATCAATTTTTCGCAACCTTTTCAGAGGAATTTTCAAATCTAAAATCACATCGCTGATAATCGAAGTTTCAAAACTCTTTTTTAATAAATTTTCCCTGATAATTTCAGCGTCTCTGTTTGATTCGAGCCGAACAATCGGCAAAGGTTCTTTAAGTTCAACAAGTTTTTGAATAAAATCTTTTTCTACATTTAACAAATTTGAAATTTCCCGGAGCTGAGTTTCATTAAAACCTTGCCGATTCGCTAAATAAATCAAATTAAATCCGTTTTCCCAGGATTCCAATTTTCGCAGATTCGGCTTGATAAAATCGGTCGAGATTTCGCGCAGATCAAATTTTTCACTGCAATAAAAGCATTTTGCCCGGTTCGGCGGACTTTTTCTCCCGCATTTTTTGCACACAAGCAGTTCATCGGTCGGATAGGCGGCAATCTCATTTTGCACGGGTAAATCATTTAGCCATTCTGAGGGATCAAAATTTTTATCGTTTTTATTCATAAATTTTTCTTATTTTTTTTGATTAAAAAATGAAAAACAAGTATCTTGTTAAATGAACCGCTTGACCGAAGTGCCGATAAAAAGGCAAACTATAATCTTTATTATATATATTTATTTAACCGCAGTTATTTATTAGAAAAACGGAACTTTATTTTATTTTAACAAAATTTCTTTGGAATTATTTTGAAAATATTTTTTATTTTTTAATACGAAATATTAATTATTAAACAGTTTATTTCATTCATTTTAGATTATTGTTTTTTTCAAGTTTTTTTTGAAATTACACACATACTTTAAAATCTCCTACCCGTATTTTCTTCTAATTTTCGACTGCCGTTGCTTTCAGCTTAAACATTTTAGAAAGAAGGATTTAACAATGCAGTTTGATATGGCAACCAACTCGTCCTGGCAGTTTGGACATCGCGGTCGGGTCGCGGTGTTTATTGACGGAAATAATCTTTTCCACGCCGCTCGTTTTCATAATCTCGATATTGATTACAATAAACTTCTCCGCGTTCTGTTGGGCGACGGCAGACTTCTGCGCGCATTTTTCTACACCGGCGTAGATGCCGGTGCCGAACGCCAGCAGGGTTTTCTTCTGTGGATGCGCCGCAACGGTTTTCGCGTCGTCCAAAAAGAACTGAAAACCTTTTACGACGGAACGCGCAAGGCAAATCTCGATGTCGAGATCGCCGTTGATATGCTCTCGCTCGCCGGGCGTTATGATACCGCCGTGCTTGTTTCGGGTGATGAAGATTTCGTTTACGCGCTGAACGCGGTTGCTTATAAAGGCTGCCGCGTCGAGGTTGCCGGATTTCGCTCGAACACCGCACCACGCCTGATTGACGTTTCCGACTTTTTTATTGATCTGGGCGACATTGCCGAACTTGTCAGCAAGGATTCTTCGCAGGGCGACGATTACGATATTCCGTCTTTTGTTCCGCCGGACGAGATTCTGCCGAACGGTATGATTGATCAGGATACCGAAAAATCCTATCGCCAGGTTCCGAATAAACTGCCGATTCAGCCGAATTATCTTGATGAAGATGAAGATGTTTCGGGTTATGTTCGCATCAGCGACGATGTTTAAAGGAATAATTTATCAAATTTTTGTAAAAAAAGATGAAACTTTTTACCGTTGACGAAGCCAACGAATTATTGCCGGAAATAATTCCGAAACTCGAGAAAATGAAAACGATGTATGCCACGGTCGCGCTGTTAAATAAATCGGTAAAAGCGGCGGCGGCGGCAGCGGAATTTGGCGGCGGCGGGATGAAAAGCGGTTCGAATTATGTCAAAGCGCTTTATGAAATCGGCAAAATAACTACTGAAATCAACGACTTAGGAATTCAGCTTAAAGATTACACCCGCGGTTTGATTGATTTTCCGACGATGCGCGGGGGTCAGCTTGTACTGCTTTGCTGGCAGCTCGGCGAAGCAGAAACAATCCGGTTCTGGCACGAAATCGAAGGCGGTTTTGACGGAAGAAAACCTCTCTAATTTTCAAAATTTCGGCAAATTTCAAACTCGAAATCGCTTAAAGCTGTGTTTTCGCATAAATTTACTATTGACTACTTAAAGTAACTTCTGATATTATCCTCAAAGTTTGTTTCAATTCAAAAGTTTCCCTAATCTCTTTAGAAAACCATTTCTAATTTTGTTTCTTTTAAAATTATGAACTGTCCCGTTTGTAACCGAGATAACACATTTAATTTGTCAGTTTGCCCGGGCTGCGGGGCGATGAGTGGCGACTCCGTTCGCGAAGAGTTGATTTCAAAGGTAACTCCGTTGGCAAAAACGATTCCAAAACCTGAAAACATAGATTTACGAGGCAATTCCCCAGTGCAAAATACACCGAATCCGAAATTTTTAGTCAAACAGCCCGGTATTGAATTAATTTCCAAAACCGAAATCAAAGTTGAAATTCCAGTGGAAAATCCCCGGACATCGGAACTGGAAACCAAACAGACCAGCCCGACTCTGGTCGAATTTCACAACAAAAACGCCAAACTGCCCGAATGGCGTTTGCAGTTGAAAAATGCTGTTCGTCAAAGAAATAACAAAGTTCAGGGGATTTCGGAAGGCGATGCCATGCCGAAAAATATGGAGATTGCCGATTCGCCGAATCTGCGGCGCAGGAAACTGCAAACGAGCGGCGCAAATGCTTTGAAGGTTGAAGAAGTTGCCGAAGCATTGATTGAAAATGTTTCAAATCCGAAATTGGCGGCGGCACTCAAAAGAATCGAAAAATCCAGAAAACGTTTTTTGGAAGATGAAAAACCCGAACCGAAAACTTTTGGAGCAACTGCCAAACCGAATAATCCCGTGCTTTATTTTACGGCAAAACCGAATGATCATTTGCCGAAAACTTCGATTTCAAACAGTTCCAACGGTTTTGAAGCAAAACAAAAAATCGCGGGTAATTTAAGAACCGGCGAAAAACTCGACACAAACAAATTGCCGCCCCTTCCCAAACCGGCGAAAATTTCGACGAGTTTCAGCCAGCGTCCGGTCGTTTCAGAAGTTATCGAAACGAATTTTGTTCAAAAGCAGCTCGAAAAACAGGAATTGGTCGGGCAGGTAATTATCGAAGTTCCTGAAATCATCGAAGAGATCGAAGAAATTGAAATTGAAGAAGCCGAAATCGAGGAAATTGATGATTGCGCTCCGTTTGCGATGCGTTTTAATGCCGGACTTTTTGATCTGATTATCGGTTCATTTGCCGGACTTCTGCTGCTCACACCGTTTATGGCAATGGGTGGCGAATGGTTCACGCTCGGCGGATTTTTCGCGTTTCTGGCAACGACCTCGATCGTGATGTTCGTTTATATGACGACTGCCGTCGGTTATTACGGCAGAACCTTCGGAATGAAATTATTTTCACTGGAAGTCGTTGACATCGAAGGCGAAGAATATCCGACGCTGCATCAAGCCGCGGTCAGTTCGTGCGTTTATTTGATCTCGCTTGCTCTGGGCGGAATAGGTTTTCTGACTCTGCTGTTCAACGAAGAAAAACGCGCCGCACACGATATTGTTTCGCGGACGATTGTCGTCAAAGAATTTTAAATGATTTGATGTTTGATTTCTTCCAAATTGCCTCCGACTTCGGTTGGAGGTTATTTTGTTTAAAAGGCAGAAACCCGACAGTTATGGAGGGTGCGAAATTCAGAACTTCAAACACACATGAACGAACCGACTTTTCAAAAAATAACCGCCGAACTTATCTCCGAACTAACGGGACAAAAGTTCGGCAAAATTTTTCCGCTCTCGCGCTTTTCTCTGGCGATAGATTTTCGTCTGCCCGATTCAAAATATCTTTTCATCTCGATCGAACCGACCGCGCCGCGTATTTATTTGATAAAACGGCGTTTTAAGGATTTGGAAAAACTGTCGAAAAATCCGACACCGTTCGTCGGGCTGCTGCGCTCGCGCCTTGCCAACGGGGTTTTAAAAAATATCGAAAAATTTCCCGCTGAAAGAATTATAAAATTTACATTTTCAGCCCGAAACGATGTCGGACTAAACGAAACATATTATTTGATCGCCCAATTTACGGGGCGTTCGGCAAATCTTTTTCTGCTTGATAAAAAAGAATTTATCCTTGATTCGAGCCGCGAAAATTCCGGTGCAGGGCAGGAAATTGCGAATAAATACGCGCCGCCGGTTCGGGAAAAAGCGAAAGAATTAAAAGATGAAGAAAGTTTTCCGCAGGAAGATTTTGAAAGTTTGTCCGAAGCTCTGGATAATTTTTATCTTGAAAAGGAAATGGAAATTTCCTTTCAAAACAAAGCAAAAACCGCCCGCGCACGTTTAAAAAAGGAAATTGATAAACGCCGGAAATTAGTTAAAAATCTTGAAAGCGATCAGGAAAATCACGGCGATGCCGAAACCTGGAAACGCTTCGGCGATCTGCTTTTGGCGAATCTGGCAACGGCGAAACGCGCCGGAAATAAAATTTTTGTCACCGATTATTACGACGAAAACACGCCGACGATTGAAATTGAAATTGACGAAACGGACGCGATCAACGAAGCGGCGGAAAAGTTTTTCAAACGCTACACAAAAGCGCGAAATGCGAAAGTTGAAATCCTCAAACGCCTCGAAATCGCCGAAGCGGAATTAACTGAATTAAATGCCAAAAAAGAACGGCTCGAAACCGCTATCGAAGAAAGGGACGAAGGATTTTTAGCCAATTTAACGGATGAAAAGCCAAACAATCTGCACACGAAATCAAAATCCAAACAAACCGGGAATTTTTCCGGCGCACGGCAATTTACATCATCCGAAGGTTTTGAAATACTCGTCGGCAGACGGGCAAAAGACAATGATTTCCTAACTTTTCGCGTTGCCAAATCTCTCGATCTATGGATGCATGCGGCGGATTATCCGGGTTCGCACGTTGTTGTGAAAAATCCGAATCGTCAGGAAATCCCGCCGAAAACCCTGCTCGAAGCCGCGCAGATCGCCGCCTTTTACTCTCAGGCAAAATCGCAGGGAAAAGTCGCCGTTCATTACACGCAGAAAAAATTCGTCAATAAACCGAAAGGCGCTGTTCCGGGATTAGTCAGCCTTTCAAGTTTTAAAACGATTCTGGTCGAGCCGAAGATTTTTTAATTATTCATTCACAGTTTTCTCGACCGTTTGTTTCATTTTTTCGATCACTTTTTTACCGCCGCCGGTAAAGATTCCGGTCATTTTGCCTTCGCGGTTGACAAGGACGCTCTGCGGAATTCCCTGCAAACCGGTGAGCCGGACAAATTGCATAAACATATTTCTGTCGGCATATCCGAGCGGATAATTCAGATTCATTTCCTTGGCAAATTCCTCGATCATTTCTTTTGTTTCTTCTTCGTCCGTGTCTAAACCGATGACTTCAAAGTCTTTATCTTTATATTTGTCGTGCATAGCGATTAATTCAGGCATTTCTTCGCGGCACGGTCCGCACCAGGTTGCCCAGAGATTTATCAGCACGACTTTGCCTTTTTTATCCGACATTTTAAATGAAGTGCCGTCAAGCATCCTGATCTCGGCATTGGCAATCGCTTCCGGAAGCGGCGGATATTTTCCGTCATTGGCGGTTTTCGGTTTTTCGCCGTTTGCCGTTTCCATCGGCTGATTTGCATTTGCCGGATTTTGTTGTGCGCTGCCGTTATTTTGGCAAGCCGTAAAACTCGAAATTGTAAAAACCAATGCGATAAATAAACTTGAATTTATAAAAACTCTTTTCATTAATAACCTCTTTTTATCTCGTATCTTGCAGACGTAAAATTATAAGTGTTGCAATAATTAACATTCCAAACATTATCATCAAAACCAGTTGATTTAAAATCTCGTGCATCCACGGGTGCAGAAAATTGATATAACCGCTCAAATCTGCGGGAATTTTTCGGGCATCCGCGAGCTTCGGCGGTTCGTCCAGTTTCGGCGCGGACGGATTATTTCCGCTTCTGAGTTCTCTTTGGAAATCTTCCAGTTTTTTCTCGGTATCTTTTTTGTATTCATCTAAATCTTCTTTGGCGTCGGCAATTATTTTATCGTTTTCCGTTTCGACAAACTTATAAAGTCCCTGCCCGTTTGTCCCGCCGTTCGGAAACGCGCCTTCTTTTTCCAACGTGTCGAGATTTGAATATCTCTTTAAGGTATCGAATGACCACGTTGCCGGCATTGCCAAACCCGCTACTTTACTAATACCCTGAGGCACGCCGATTAATCCGCCGAATAAAATTTGCGGAATTAAAATAAGCGGAACAAGGCTCGTTGCCATCTCGGAGGTCTTGACGAGCGCGGAAACCAGCAGCCCGAGCGCGATCCCGACTCCGGCGGTCAAAAGCATTACCCAGAATTGCGGAATTCCGCCGAGAAGTCCGGGCATCGGCATCAAACCGATCAGATCAAAGAATTTGAGCGGCACGAAAACCATCAGGCACTGAAGTCCGACAATAAAACCGAGAACTAAAAGTTTTGAAAAAAGATACGGTAAAAGCCCGAGATTGACCATTCGTTCGCGTTTATAAACGGCGCGTTCGCGGATAATTTCGCGGGCGGCAACCGAAGTTCCGAACCAGACCGCGATCAGCGAAATCATAAAATAGACAAAATCCCTCGGCTGATCTTTGCCCATGACGAGAAACGTCAGAAAAGCGATGATCGGAGCCTGTGCAAACAAAATAAAAAGCGTCAGTTTATCTCTCAGAAGTACTTGCGTGTAGCGTTTGGAAAGCGTCAGACATTGGCGGATCGCGCCGAAAATTCCCAGACGGTTTTTTTTATGAACGCCGGACGACTGCAATTTTCCGAGTTCTTTAAGCGGTTCATAAACATTATTTCTATATTGCGGAGTTTTGGTAAATTTTTGTTTCCAATCTTCGGCAACCTGTTCGGTAACTTGCTGGCGGCTGCCGCCGGAGTTTCTTAATCTTTCTTCAATCGGATCTTCGAGTTTGTCATAGAGGTCTTTGAAGCTCGTCGCGCCGACCTGTTTCAAGGCTTCGTCCGGTGCGCCGTAAAAAACGAGTTTTCCGCGCATTAATATGACGAGTTTGTCGAAGAGTTTGACGTTTTCCATCGCGTGAGTCGTCAAAATCACGGTTCTGCCCGATTCGGCGATCTGGCGGAAAAGCAGCATAATTTTTTCTTCGGTCGCCGGATCGAGTCCCGAAGTCGGCTCGTCGAGGAAAATCACCGAAGGTTTTGTAATAAGTTCGACGGCAATCGAAACGCGCTTACGCTGACCGCCGGAAAGCTGATTGATCGGCACGTCGCGGCGTTCGGTCAAACCCGTTACGTCTAAAACTTCATCAATGATCTGATTGATTTCCTTGGTCGAAACGTCGCGTGAAAGTCTTAATTTGGCGACATAATACAGCGTTCGATAAACCGTTAGTTCGCGGTGAATAATGTCGTCTTGCGGCACGTAGCCGATTGATTGCTTGAGCGAATCGAGATGCTGGTAAAGGTCTAAATTATTGATCAAAACGCTGCCGCCGGACGCGGGGCGCATTCCGTTCATCGCGTCCATCAAGGTAGATTTTCCCGCGCCGGAAGGTCCGAGCAGACCGACAAATTCGTTCGGCTGAATCGAAAGCGAAACATTATCGAGCAGGCGAATCATTCCGCCGCCGGCATTATTTTTTACGTCTTTTGTTATATTGACGGCATCAATCCGGGTTTTCGAGCGCGCATCGAAAACACCGACATTATTTGATTGATCAACTTTGATAATAAACGAACCGATCTGCACCGAATCGTCAATCCCGATATTCTGGCGCGAAATACGGTTGCCGTTCAGATAAATTCCGTTGGTCGAATTCAGGTCTTCAATCACGATTCCCGCATTTGTCAGCGAAAGTTTGGCGTGGCGATTAGAGATTTGGAGTCCGTCGAGCTTGATGTCGCTGTCATCGCCGCGACCGATGAAAAGCTCGTGTTTATTGCCGAATGTCAGAGACATCAAAAGCTGCGGCTCGGCGGTTGCTGCCGAAGGCTTTGAAGAAATCTGGTCAACCTTGAAAACCATTGTTTTCGATCCCGTTTGCGGCTGAATCTGCTGCAATTCGGCAAGTTGACCGATGGCGATCGAACGCTGACCGGCGAGGCTCGCTCCCTTTGGCGCAAGCCGCGACGGCGATTTGAAACGCAGCAGCGGTCCGCCGAGTCCGAGCCTGATTTCATCGTCGTGATAAAGTGGTGTCGGTGTGGAAATTCTTTGTTCATTGACCAGAGTTCCGTTAAAACTTTTGTTGTCGTGAATGATATATTTCCCGTTTTCCTTTTGGATTTCGGCGTGTTGGCGCGAAACCATTATTTTTGAAGATTCAAAAACAATATCGCCGTTCGGGTCGCGTCCGAGCCAAATTGCACTTTTTGTCAGGCGATACGGCGCGATTGAAAGTCCCGAATCTATAAATTCGAGTGTCGGAATTTCGGCATATATCCCGCTTTCTCTTTCGAGCATAGTCGGAATTTGCGGCTGATTTTGTATTTGCGGAGTTTGTCCGAATTCATCCCATTTTTCGCCGGAACTCCGGACAGATTGCGGAGTTTTCGGCGGATACGAATTACCGCCGAACAATGAATCATCAAAATTTTGCACCGAATCCGGCGATTCACCGAACGCCATTACTTTGAGAACCGGACCATTTGTGCCGAATTGGATTTGGCTTCCGACCGAAATCGTCTGCGGCTGCGTAACTTTTGCGCCGTTGATAAAGGTGCCGAAAGTTGAATTGGCATCGAATAAAACCCAATTATTTCCCTGCCAGCGCATTTCGGCGTGAATGCGCGAAACCATCGGAAATGTTTCATTGTCAAACACAATCTGGCAATCTTCGGCATTTCTTCCGATTCTGATAATTTCCTGATTATAAGATTTTTCGGGCATTTGCCGCCCGTTGCGTTCTTCTGCTAAAACGATTTTCATTTTTTCTTTCGGGTAAATTTGTTGATCGCTGGTTTTTATTGATTTTAGCCTAATAATGCAAAAACAAAAAGCGTAAGGAAATTCGCCTCAACGCCTTTTGAAAAATATTAAACTTTCAACAAGTTTTCTAATTGAGTTCAGGTTCAAAAGTTTTCAAAATCTCCGCTAAATCGTCTTTTTCGCCTAAATCATTAACACTTTTCACATCGTCCGAAAGCGAAGTTCCGATCATTGTAATAATAAAACCGCTTTTCATTCCGGGACTCTGAATCGGCATCCAGAGCCTTCTGCCCCAAATAATCAATTTTTTATCGCTCCCGATGCCCTGGAATCTGACTTCAAAAACCTGCCAGCGTCCGTTTTGAAAGGTGGTTTCTTCCGAAGAAAGCACTTCATAATTTGATAAAATCTTTCGCAGATCGGCATTCGATTTTTCGACCAAGCCTTTAAAAAGTGGTCTGTCCGACTGAAAAGTCCCCTTGCTGTCGTAGCGTTCAATTATCAATTGCTTACTAAGCAAGCCCTGCGGCGTTAGACGGCTGATGTCTAAAAATTTATCGCTTCGCTTTTTTTCCACCCAGGTTTTCGGATAATAAATTGAAAATCCTAAAAATCCGGCGGCAAGTTTTCCTTTTGTGCTTTTCTTTTCATTTTTGAAATAAACCGTATTCGGCGGTTGTACAACTTTACGCGGCGGCGGCGGAACTTCAATTAATTCAGTATTCGGGTCTTGCTGAAATTGGGCGGTATTTTCATTAACCGGCGCAGTATTTTCATTCGGTGATGTGATTGGCGCGTTTATGTTAACATTCGGATTCGGCTGGTTCAAATTTTCGGTTGGAGTATTTGCTTGTCCTTCATTAACCGAATTATTTTGATTGGTCAGGTAGAAAAATCCGAGCAAGCCCAAACCGAGAATAATTATTCCGATAAGCGGATACAGAAACCATCTGGATTCTTCTTCGCCCGGCGGGTCAATCGAGCGTTTTTCCCAAGCCGTGTCCTCAGTCGCCTTTATTTTACTCGTTCCGGCAGCGGCGGCTTTTGCCTTCTCTACCGTATCTGATTCTTCCCCGGTTTCTGCCTTGTCTTCCTTCTGCTCCTCAAAAGTTACAGGCACGGGCGGGATTTTTTCCGTTTCTATTTCCGATTCGCCTTTTAATTCCGCTGATTCTGTTGACGGCTTGGAATCGGAAGGAAACGAAACTTCATCCAATTCCGCTAAATCCAATTCAATTCTCGGAATCGAATCGGCAAGATTAATTTCTTTTCGGCTTTCTACATCGAGTTCAACTCCCGTAGAAGTCGGCTCGAAAATCGAATCATCTTCGATCTCATCCAGATCGAGTTCGATTTTCTCAATTGATTCCGAAGGCACGGAAAGGTAATCCAATTCGTCAATTTCAAGTTCAATACCGGAGTTCTGCTGAAACGATTCGACCGTTTCAACCGGTTCGCTAAAATCAATGTCAAAGTTCGAATTTGCTCCGGAATCTTCATCAAGACCTAAATCCAAATTGATTTCAGATTCGGAGTTTGAGAAATCGGATTCACTTTTTTCAAGATTTAATTCAAATTCATCTTGAATCGGCGGCGGTTCAACAAGTTTAAATGGCACATCATCAGTGATGTCGGGATCAACATTTTCTACATCCGAAATCGAACTTTCGTTTTCATCAGCTTTAATTAAATCCTCATTTTCAGCCTCGAATGATTCAAGCACATCATTTTGTGAAGCATCCGAAAAATCAATTATGCTCCTTTTTTTCGATTTGATTTTCTCAGGCTCCGCGGAAAAAACCTTGTCGGATTCGGCTTGTTTTTCGGGTATCAAACCCGGATTTATAATTCTGGCAAGAGGCAGAGTTTCAAAAGATTTGCGCTGAACGATTTCTGATTTTTGTTCCGCCACTTCCTCGACCATCGGCTCTGATTTTTCGACCGGTTCTTTACTTTTTCCGGCTTTAAAAAATTTGCTTTGATTCGGCGGCTGAAAAGCCGAAGACTGAGATTTTTTCTTGACCGATTCCGTTTGAGATAAAATCGAACCTTCTTTTTTTGGTGAAGATTTGCTTAAAATGCTCGAAAACACGCCTTTTGACAATTGACCGGATTTTTCGGAAGTGGCGTAAGGCAAAAGCCTCGCGCCTTCATTCGTGCAAAATCTTTGCGTTCCGTCTTCGTAATTTGCTTGACATTTGGGACAATAAAGCATCTGTTTATTTAATTCGCTCCGCTATTTAATTTGAGATTTTTTTTCTAAACTTTAAAAGTAACTGATTCGCACTTAAATTATTAGTGGAAAAGTTTAAAAGTGGAAAGGTGAAAAAGTTTTTTGCGATTTTATTCCTTAACCTGTTATGAAAAAGACTTGGTTTTTTTTTGGCTGTTAGTCTATTTTTTTGCAGTAAATTAAACTTTTTCACACTTTCACTTTTTCACACTTTCACTTTTAAACTATTTCTAAAACCGACTTATTCAAACGTAATATAGAAAATCAATTTGTCTGCGCTTTGTTTAATTTTCCGACTAAATCGGTTCTTTTCTCATCGAGCGCAACGGCTTTTTGGTAAACTCTTGCCGCATCCCGTTTTTTTCCGGCTTCCATAAACCCGTCGCCAACCGCTTCAAAATCCAGAGCCAGACGCTTTTGCTCATTCGGCGAAACAACCTTGAGAGCTTCTTCCAAATAATTTTCAGCCTCATCGAATTTTCCGCGACGCAGGAAAAGCGAACCTAAAAGCGTATAGGAAACAAAACTTTTCGGGCTGACTTCGGCACTTTTTTTCAATACAGCTTCGGCTTCATCAAAACTTCCGCGAGTCGTTAACGCCCGTCCGAGCAAGTAGAGCGCCGTCGGATGTTTCGGATCTTCGCGCAGAGCGCGGCGCAGAAGCTGTTCGGATTCCAGATATTTTTGCTGCGATTGCATCACATCGGCGACCAGAATCATCGTCGGTACGTCAACCGCATACTGAATCGAATTGACATACGCCATTGAAGATTCCGCCGTTAAACCTTTTTTTCGCAAAAGTCTGCCGAGATGGGCAAAGGCGAGCGCAAATGTCGGATCGAGTTTTACCGCCTTTTCATAATACCCTCGTGTTTCTTCGGAAACATTCCCTTGCAGTTCAAGCGAAACGCCGAGTTGATCGTGGGCGATGGCGTTTTTCGGATCGAGTTCAATCGCCCGCCGCGAAAATTTTTCCGCCTCATTGTATCTTTCGAGCAGACTCGTGCCGGCAATCGGTTGGGTTAGAACAAAACTCAGAGCGATATAAGCATCCGGGCTGTCCGGTTCGAGCAGAATTGCCGCCCGATACGCTTTTTCGGCTTCTTCCCAACGACCTTGATCGCTGTAGAGGTTTCCGAGTCCGTAAATTGCGCGGGAATCGTCGGTTTTCAAACTCTGTGCGCGAAGATATGAAACTTCCGCCTCGGTATAATTTCTTTCGTTCCGGAAATTGTTGCCTTCTTCAATTGATTTCTCAAAAAATTCGTTAAAATCTCCCGAAGTTTTCTCGCCGACATTGATAACAATTTGGTTGGCGGGTTTTATATCAATAATTTTTTCAGGCTTTTTTTGTTCGGTTTCGGCGGTTGTTTTATCTGCCGTAGATTCTTTTTTCGGCGAAGTTGTTCTTCGGGCGTTTTTTGAAGGCGTAGTTCTTTTCCGAGGCGGAGTTTTGCGCTTGACGGAAGTTTGTTTACCGGACTTTTTTAATACTTCGGTACTGCTGCCCAAATCTTGCCCGTAAATAAATGACGGCAATAAAAACAGAACGATTAAAACCAAACCGAAGCTGTATTTTCCTGACAATCGAACCATAAAAAAAACTCCCGAAACTTCTTCATTTCTTGCAAACAAGCCGAAAACCTACGCCTTTGCTGACATCACTTTGTTCTAAAACCTCACGATACGTTGAAGTTACCGCCGTATCTCCCTTTGAAGGACTAATCGCCGCGCCGCCGCGAACCATATAATAATCTCCTTTTACATTCAAAACCCCTTGACTTCCCGGGTATAATTTCGCTTTTGTCGCCGTCCATTCCCACACATTCCCGATCAAATCCTGAACTCCCCACTCATTTGCACCTTTTCTCGAACCGACCGGCAGAACATTCCCGTTCGGACGCTCGACCACCGCCAGCTCATCTTCCCATTTATCACCCCACGGAAAAAGATTATTTTTACTTCCGTTGCGCGCCGCGTATTCCCATTCTTCTTCGGTCGGAATCCGGCATTCTTTCGATGCATTTTTAGAACGCCACTGCGCGAAGGCTTCGGCATCTTTATAAGAAACAAAATTTACGGGAAAACTTTCCTGTCCGGGAACGGACTTTTTATTAACAAAATGCGCTGGCGGAATGTATCCCGTTTCGGTTATAAATCGGGCATATTCGCCGTTTGTCACCTCGGTTTTATCCATCAAAAATGTGTTGACCGTAATGTCGTGTTCCGGTCTTTCATTTTCCCGCCCGTTTTTATTGCCCATTTTGAAAGTTCCGCCCGGAATTTCAATCAATTCGGCTTTTATTTCCGGCGGCGTTGGCGGCGGCGTAGCTTCGCCGGTCGAGGTCGGTGTGGGTTTTACTTCTGCTCCGATCCAGCCAGCCATATATGCACCGCCCGCTCCAATTATACCAAGAGCTAATAACCCGAAAATTCCAATAACTCCCAAAATTAATGGCGAAAAAGCGGATTTTTGCGGCGGCATCGAATTGCCGTAAACGCTCTGACCGCCGGTTTGCCAATTCTGCTGCTGCCCGGTATTCTGCATCAGATTCTGCTGCTGCGCGGTATTTTGATAACTGCTTTGATTCCCTTGGGTCGCGTTAAAATCTTGCTGCGTCGCATTCGGCATTGACTGCTGAAACGCCGGAATTGTTTGATTCGGCGGTTTCGGAATCGCCAGAGTGTCTTTTTTCAATTGAGCAACAATTTCCTTCGGACTGTCTTCGAGGATAAAGTCGGTTTCAAAATCGAAAAAACCGTCGTTTCTGACTCTGATATGATGTTTTCCGAGATTTATTTTTTCAAAAACTATCCAACCGTCGGCACCGCTTTTTCCGATTAAATTATCATTCAGAAAAACGCTCGACTGCGCCGGAATCGTTAAAACTTGCAGCGAAGAAGTTTTCAAATGAGCATCGGAAGTTGAAACGGAAACGCTGAAAATATCGCTGTTTGAACTGCTTCTGATGGCTTCCGACAATTCCTTAATAAATTCTTCGACCGATTGCGTGCGGTTTCTCCGGTCTTTTTCCAGCGCGTGGCGGACGGCTTTTTCGATATGCGGACTTACATCAATTCCGAGCGAAGCAAAAGTCGGCGGCAAATCCGAAATGTGCTTTTTCATAATCGCCGGAATTGACGAACCCTTAAACGGCACATCGCCGGCGAGCATCTGAAAAAACATAATTCCGAGACTGTAAATATCGGAAGTCGCGTCCGGCTCTTCGTCCGCCCATTGTTCGGGCGCCATATAGAACGGCGAACCCATCAAACCGGTCGTCTGCGCCTGAATAAATGAACCGAGCAGCTCGCCCGATTTGATCTTTGCCAAGCCGAAATCGAGAATTTTAACGGCTTCCGACATTTTCGGATTGTCCTTCACGATCATGACATTCAAAGGCTTTAAATCTCTGTGAACAATTCCCTGTTTGTGCGCGACACCGATTCCGGCGGCAATCGCGCTCATCAGTTCGAGAGCTTTTTCCGGCGAAAGTTTTCCCTCGCGTTCGAGCAGATCGTGCAGAGATTCGCCTTCGACATATTCCATCACGAGAAACGGCATCGTGCCTTGCGCGACTCCGTAATCCGAAACGCCGACGACGTTTTGATGGCGAATCGCCGCCGCCGCGAGGGCTTCCTGGCGGAATCTGGTGACCAGCTGCGGATCGTTTCCGACCAGATCGGGAAGAATAACCTTGATCGCGTGCAGAGTCTTCAGATATGCGTGCCGCGCCTTATAAACAACCCCCATTCCGCCTTGTCCCAAACGGCATTCGAGATGATATTTGCCCTCTAAAACAGGCTCTCCGCTAATCGAATGATACGTCGGCATTCCATCATTCGGACAGGTATTGACATCATCGGTAAAGCAATTTTTACAAAGTTGACACTCTTTCATTTTGATTTAAGAAGTATTACGGAAAAAAACATTTAAGAAGACATCTGCACTTTGATACAAAACAAAGTTATAAAATAAAAGACTTTTATTTGTAATGCCTCAATAAAAAGTTACAGATGTTGTTTCAATAAAACGCCTTGATTGAAAATAAAAGACTTACGGGTTTTAAATGAACAAAGAAGTAGTTCCATAACTTATAGTTGAGGCATTACTTTTATTTTAACATATTTAATTTTAATTGCTTAGGGGTTTGCAATCAAGGATAAAATAAATTTGAAAAATATTTATTAACATTCCATAAAAAATACGCGAACTTTTGGCAGAAAACAATTCTATGTTCGAGTTTGAACAATCCTTAATGTTTTTCTATTAAAATGATGCCGACGCAAGCCGGGAGCGCAGACTGCCAGTCTGCATAAGTGCGCCAGCACGAACAAGCGGTTGCATAAAATAAAGTTTATTGAAAGCTCGGGCTTATTCACGCTCACGCGCTCAGGCAGGTTAGCAACCTGCGCTCCCGGCATATTTCTTATTTTGCGTAACATCAGTTAAAAATACAAAAGTTTACTCGGCAGATAGATTTATGCGCCTGAGTAAATCCATATAACGCGGGTCGTCTCGCAGAAAGTCGAAATTTGGTTCGATTTTCAGCGAAATCAAATCGGCTTGACGCATTGCGTAGGCTTTTTCGAGCCATTCAAAAGCCTTTCCCCTTTCGCCGATATAAGCGAATGATGTAGCAACCAAATAGGGTAATTTTTTTCCTTCTTCGGAATCGGCATATTTTTGGACGACAATTTGAGCATTCCCATCGCGCTTTGCCATAATTATATCGCCGAAAATTTTATAAGACGGGGCTTTGTCCATATAACTCAAAGCCGTTTCCATATCATCTTTCTGCAAATAAGCCTTTGCCGGCGAAAAATAGGAAAATTCATCGTCCGGTCTGGTGGCGAGAATCAAATTAGCCTGCTCGATGGCTTTGTCGGGTTTGCGCCAGAACAGATACAGTTCCGTCAAAGACAGTCCGACACCGAAGGAAAGCGGGTCAATTTCCCGGGCTTTGAAAATTTCGGCTTCGGCGCGTTCGAATTCGCCTCGTGCCAGATAGATATTCGAACGCCATAAAAGCGCGGTGCGGTGATTCGGATTTTTAAAAAGCGCCTGATTGTAATATCTTTCGCGTTCCGCCAGATCGTAATTGTTCAAGGTTTTGACCGCGCCCAGCGCAATATATGCGCCCGGCAGTTGATCGTCCTGCTGCAACGCTTTTTCGGCGTGAAAAAGGGCTTTCGGGGCGGCTGTTCCGGGTTGAACGTAGTTATTGAATTCCATCACCATATAAGAAGTCGCCAGACCTTCGTGCGCCAGCGCGTAATCGGGTTCGACCTGTAACGCTTCTTCAAAAAAAGCGTTCGCCTTTTTCAGATTTTCAAACGACGCGACATTACGGTAAAACAATCCCTGTAAATAAAGCCGATACGCTTTGACATTTTTCGTATAGCGTTCGGCAGGCGGAATTTCGCCACAGATTTTCACTTTCAGATCGGTAACGAGCTGACAGACAATCGCGTCCTGAAGGGGGAAAACGTTTCTTTGATTTTCTTCCTTTAAATCACTTGCCCAAACGACGCTGCCGTCATTCGTATTAACCAGGCGGACTTCGACGCGGAGTTTTTCATCCATTAATTTCAAACTGCCTTCGAGAATCGTTTCAACATCGAGTTTTTCGCCGATCTCCTGCGCCGTCGTGTCTTTATTCTTGAATTCGAACACCGAACTGCGCGAGATGACCTTTAAGTCTTCGATGCGCGAAAGTTCGTTGATCAGGCTCTCGGTTATGCCGTCGCTCAAATAATCATTTGCTGCGTCTCCCGTCAAATTTTTGAGCGGCAAAACGGCGATCGAATGTTTTTTCGCCGCCAAATCAAGTAAATTTGTTTGATTCATTGAGGCTTGCGGCTCGCGAAAAGTATAAAATCCCAACGCAATCAGCGAAATAACACTGATGACGAGAACCGAAACTAAAATATAACGAAACTCCCGCCGCGAGTTTTCAAAGTTATTTATTTCAGTTATTTTGCCCTTTCGTGCCGCAGATTGCGTGAAATCTTCGTTTTTATTGACGGAATTTTCCAATTCTTCAACCGCACCGATAAAACGAAAGCCGCTGCCGTAACGGGTTTCGATAAACCGCGGCGGCTTTTCCAAATCATTCAACGCTTTGCGAATTACTCCGACGGTTTTTCGCAGAGCATCGTCATAAACCTCGTGTCCGTCCCAGAATTTTTCAAGCAATTCATCGCGACTGACAACTCTAATTCGATTTTCAATCAGATATGCCAAAACGCGAAACGGTCGTTTTGGCAAATGAATCTCCTTGCCGTCGCACCAAAGAAGTTGCGGTTCGTCTGCAAGCTGAAACTCACCGAAAATCAATTTTTTATGACTTTTGGGGGCTTCCATCATTAATATCTCCGAATTAGCCCGAAAATTTCCGTTTTTTGTCCGTTTTCTTTCCAGATTTTCGAGCCTTACTGGAAATACAATTACTCAACTTCAATCATTAATCTTAAATATAATTGCTCACATTAAATATTTCTTTTTGGGTGATTATAACTCTGAAAACGGGTTTGTCCAAAGTTTTCGGTTAAAACCGGGCAAAATTGAAAAAAATTTTGTTCGTGATTTGAAAAAGGAGAATTGTTATGAAAACAACGAAAAATCGTACGGGTCGTTTCATTTTTTGCCTGGCTATATTTATGGTTTTGAGTTTGATTGCACTTTTCAAATTCTCGGATTTTTACTTTCCGATCTTTGCTTCAAAAGAACAAAACACTAATGCCGCGATTAACCCCCGGGAGTTAAAATTTCAGATAATTCAAACCGAACTTATCAAACCGAATTTGATTGATTTTCATTTCCCGGCACAGAGCCTTTTATTTTCTTCCGGGCAACCCGCCAAACTCGGGATTTTTTCCCGGAATTCACAAAGTAAATTGATTTCCGGCGATTTTTCTCAAGCTAAAAGCATCGTTTCCGTGCGCGATAAAAACAGCCGTTTTCCGGTCGGTGAAATATTTACGGGTTTTGAAAATGGTTTGATTCGGCGTATTTCGGATGACGGTTTAACAATTTCCGAATTTATGCTTCCGAAAGAAAATTCATCTGTCGAAGGCTTAGCAATTGACGGGGCAGATGCACGAATTCACATTTCCTGCCCAACCGAATCAAATAACGAGTTTTACCTGGGATGGCATAGATGCTTACGGACGCGACGTGCAAGGACAGCAAGAAGTAACTATTGATATTGGTAATGTCTATGACGGTGTCTATCAAAACACAACGAACTTCGGCTACAACGGCAACGGTGTTCCGATTACGGTCAACACCCGGCAGGAAATCACGATTCATCGTGTTCAAAAATTGCTGCTCGGTTCTTACACCGCACCGCCAGAGTCTCTGGGCGGTTGGAGTCTGAGCGAACATCACGCTTACGATCCCGTCGGGCAAAAACTCTACGAAGGCAACGGCAAACAGCGCAATGTGCAGACTGTCCCCAACAAGATCGAAACTTTCGGCGGCGGAATGAGAGGGTTTTTCGGCGACGGCGGACAAGTGCGCGATGCGCGGTTTTCGGATCCATACGATGTCGCTTTTGCGCCGGACGGCAGCGCTTATATAGCCGATTCGGGAAATGCCCGTATTCGCAAAGTTACGCCGGACGGAATTGTCACAACTTTCGCCGGAAACGGCGGTGGCTGTAACCCGTCAAATTTCCCGTGCGGCGATGGCGGTCCGGCAACAAACGCTACTTTTGGCGGCGTTATAAGAGTCGCAGTTGCGCCCGACAATAGTATTTACCTCGGCGGCGGACGAAATATCTGGCGGATAACGACCGACGGTATTTTTCATCGCGTTGCCGGTTTAGCTCTTAACGGTTTCATCGGCGACGGCGGTTTGGCGACAAATGCCCAAATAAATAATCCCGGTGATATTGTCGCAACATCTGACGGAAATTTGACGCTGACGCGAAACGCAGCCAATGGTTTATTGAGCGGTTCGTTGCTCGGCAATGTTACTGATTCATACATTTATAACGGATTTGCCGAACCGACCAATTACAACGCAAAATTCGGCACGACCGATCTTTACGATGTAAATTACATCTTCGACAAACTCGTAAGGATTACCCGAAAAACCGAATCTGTCGGAGGTTTCACAACCGTTTACAACTACGGCTACGATTCGACCGGACGTTTAACAACTGTCGCGCTTAACGGTGCTCCGCAACCGCTCATAACTTACGGCTTTGACAGCAACGACAATCGTACGAGTATAAATGTCGGCGGCAATATCACGAATGCGAATTATGATGCGCAAGACCACTTAACGCAATACGGTGCAACAACTTACACATACACGCTCAACGGTGAACTGCAAAGCAAAACGAACGGCGGACAAACAACTCAATATAATTACGATGTTTCCGGAAATCTGCGAAGCGTCGCGTTGCCGAACGCGACGCAAATCGAATACATAACAGACGCGCAAGACCGCCGCATCGGCAAAAAGATCAACGGCACTTTGACTCAGGGTTTTCTTTATCAAGACCAACTCGAACCGGTCGCCGAACTCGACGGCGCGAATAATGTTGTCAGCCGTTTCGTTTACGGAACGCGACCAAACACGCCTGATTATTTGATAAAAGGCGGCACGACTTACCGGATTATCACCGACCAAATCGGCAGTGTTCGCCTCGTCGTTGATGTCGCGACCGGCGACATTGCGCAGCGAATTGATTACGACGAATTCGGCGTTGTTTTACTAGACACGAATCCCGGATTTCAACCGTTCGGTTTCGCTGGCGGAATTTATGATTTTCAGACCGGATTAACCCGCTTCGGCTCGCGGGATTACGATGCCGAAACCGGACGCTGGACGGCGAAAGACCCGATTCTCTTTGATGGAAACGACACGAATTTTTATGCTTATAGCCGCAACAATCCGATAAATTTAGTTGACCCGGACGGCTTGAGTGCAATTGACACTTTGATCGAATCATTTCTTAAACCCGAAATAGCGGAACAAAGAAGAGAACGCGAACTTAAAGAACGTGAAGAAAACATCAAACAGGAAGAAGAACGTCTTAAACGAGAGGAAGAATTAGATAAAAAAGTGAAAGAACTGGATGAACGCGAAAAGAAAAATAAAGAAGAGGAAGAAAAACGAAGAAATAATTTCTGCTCAAGGGCAATGCAAGAAGAAGTAAGATTTCAAGGTTCTCGTAAGTAAGCACGTGAGCAAATGTTAGGGGATATTTGTTTCACGTTCAGAGTTCAGGCTTTTGCGTGAAGTCCGCCTCGCTTCACTGGCGGTTGGCAAACTAAAGGCGCGAACTCTGAACTTTTCAAATTAACCTTGTTAAGCAGGTGGGCAAAAGTTGTAAGATATTATGAAAATACTAAAAATCCCTTTAAACATCAGATTTAAGAGAATTTAAGAGTTTTCTGACATTATCCATTATCCATTTTTAATGGGTGTAATTAAAAGTGGGACACACTTTTCGCCAAATTCAACAGACTTTTAAAAATTGACAAAATTAGGGCTGTATATTGTGCTTTTAAAAATCTATCTACAATATATAGCAGTCAAAATCGTCATCAAAAATTATTGATATTTCTGTGTCCCACTTTTAATTACACCCTTTTTAATATCCATTGGTGC
>JBBRVS010000019.1:0-42517 GCA_038246645.1 Pyrinomonadales bacterium | reverse complement strand
AGTTAAACTTTAATAGACATTATTGGAAATAAGAAATAAACCACGAAAGGACACGAAGATTTCACGAAGTTAATTAAAAAAGTTTGTCAACCGATAAAATTTTTCGCATCCTTTATTAAATCGTGAATTTGACGAACAAAATTCTTCGCGAAATCTTCGTGGTTTATTATTTCCAATAATGTCTAATATTTCGAGAGTTCAAACTCGAGAGCGGGACGCTCTCTTGGGCAGCCGCCGGGACGGACGGCGGTACGTTTTTTTAGCGATTCTTCAATTCTTTGATTACTTTTACGAAATCTCGCGCAATTTCATCATAATTCATCAATTTCCCATTTTCCATTTTCCGTTTTCCATTAACAATCGCGTCTTTTTGCATTGTTTCGTCGGACGAATAAACGATCGTGTTCAAAAGATTTTCGGGCGAAGCGGTGTGTATTAAAGGATGTTCGGCGGAAATGACGCAGACGTTAAAAGATTCGCCGACGGCAAAATATTTTTCCGCCCGATTATTCATCGCCTTTCTGCCGGAAATCGTCGCTTGCCGGATTGCATAAAACGCGCTGTTTCCGGTTTTTTCGTCGGTAAAAGTACTGCGTTTGTGAGAAATCAATCTTTGTCCGTAATCCAGAAGGCGCAATTCTTCAAACGGATTAAGCGAAATGTGCGAATCCGTTCCGATGCTCCAATTGCCGCCCGCAGCTTGAAATTCGCGCAGAGGGAAAATGCCGTCGCCCAAATTTCCTTCGGTCGAAGGGCAGAGAACGACATTGACCTTTTTTTCGGCTAAACCTTTTATTTCGCCTTCATCTAAATGCGTCGCGTGAACAAAGTGAAATCTTTCGGAAAGTTCGATGTTTTCAAGCATCCATCTCACCGGGCGTTTGCCAAGGAATTCGACGCAATCTTCGACTTCTTTCAATTGCTCTGAAATATGGATGTGAAACGGAATATTTTTCGGGAAATTCACCGCAACTTCTTTGATCGCTTCGCTTTCCACGCCGCGCATCGAATGAATTCCGACGGCGATATTGGCGTTTTCGTAATTTTTGCAAGCGTTTTCCGAAGCTTCAAAAAGTTTTGAGTAATCTTCAATTTTTGCGGAAATAAAGCGTTTCTGATTCGGTTCGGGTGATTTACCGAAACCGCCCCTTTGATAAAAGATCGGGATCAGCGTGATATTTATGCCCGTTTTTTTCGCGGCGGAAACAAGACGCAAACCCATTTCGGCGAGATTATCAAAAGGTTTTCCGTTTTCGTCGTGATGCAGATAATGAAATTCGGCAACATTCGTAAACCCGTGGCGCAGCATTTCGGCGTAAACAAGCGCGGCGATTCGCTCGAATTGGTCGGGATTGACGGCAAGCGCAAGCCGGTACATCGCTTCGCGCCAGCTCCAGAAATCGCTCTGATTTATGAGATGATTTTCGGCAATTCCCGCCATAGCGTATTGAAACGAATGCGAATGCGCGTTTTGAAAACCGGGAATTGCTAAATCACCAAAAGATTCATCGGCTCGAAAATTTTCTTCGATTGAAACGATTTTTCCTTGTTCATCGGTTTCAACGCTCGCATTTTCGAGCCAGCCTTCGTTTTGTAATAATTTTTTGAAGTGAAATTTCATTACTTTTACCTTTTGCCTTTTTACTTTTGCCTTACTGCTTATTTGCTCCAGTCGAAATCGCCTTTCATCGAAATAAATTCGCCGTTTTCAAACATCGGCTGCAATTTGCCGTTTTTGAAAAGCGAGATTTTGTGCAGAACGCCGAAATTGAAATTTTGCGCGCCTGCGCCTTTCGAGCCGATAATTTCGCTGCCGCGCCGGACGTTATCAATCAGCCACGCAGGGAAACTTAAGTGATACGGATTGCGCTCGACTTCGCCAATATGAAAAGTGAGCGCAGTGATCAAATCGCTGACGATTTCTTCATCCAGTTCAACCAAACAATTCGGCGCGTCTAGCGCCTGCCAGAATTCGTTTTCAACCGTGAAGCACGAAAATGTTTGAGGCATTTTTTGCAACGCGTCAAAAACAAGAAGATTCGTGCCGCAATGCGTCGGATGACGGTCTTTTCCGTGCGGAAAAAAAAGAATTTCCGGTTGAAATTTTTCGATCAATTCACAGGTTTTTTGAGTCGCAAAATCCCAGTTTTGCGGATTTAATTGCCGCGCTTCGGGCGTGATTTCTTCAAAGCCGTTTTCACCGGCAAACGCGACTTCAAAATTCAAAAATCGGCAGGCGTTTTCGAGTTCTTTTATTCGTTCAATACGTCTTTCCAGATTACTGCCGAGCGTTACCGGAACATTGATAATACGAAACCCGTTTTCGCGCAGAAGGCGCAGCGGCAAACCGCCGTTGATACATTCATCATCGGGGTGCGGCGCGAAAATAATGCCGACCGGCGCGTTCGGTTTTTGCGCTAGTAAGGGCGGAAATTCCGCTCTGCCCGGCAGAATTTTTTTGGCTTTTCGCAGTGTTTCCAGAGTTTCGCGGACAAATTGTTGATAAGAATTCATTTTTTCGGTTTTTGAATCAAAAAATTTGTTGTAAAGTATTTTAAAAAATCAGAGACATTTTAACATTTATTTATGGTCGGAAAACTAATCGAACTGCCGAAAAATCTTTTTGCGGGAAAAACGGCGATCATTACGGGCGCATCACGCGGAGTCGGGCGCGCTACCGCGTTGCGTCTGGCGGAAGCGGGCGCGGATGTCGTCATCAATTATTTGAGCCGTGAAGATGCGGCAAATGAAGTCGTGCTGGAATGCAAGGCGAAAGGCGTTGAAGCAATCGCCGTTCAGGGCGATGTTTCCCAATGGGCGGACGCGCATAATCTGGCAAATAAAACAATCGAAAAATTCGGGAAAATCGATCTTCTTGTCCTGAACGCCGGAATCTGGGAAGGTTCGCCGATTGAAGAAATGTCGGAAGAAACCTGGAATAAAGTTTTAAATACGAATCTGAAAGCGGCTTGGGCGATGAGTAAAGCGTGCGTGCCTTCGATGAAAAAACAGGCAAACGGCTCAATCGTGCTTGTCAGTTCGACCGCCGGACAGCGCGGCGAAGCGAATTTTTCAAACTACGCGGCTTCAAAAGGCGGACAGATATCTTTTACCAAAGCCTTAGCAAGCGAACTTTGTCCGAAAATCCGTGTCAATGCCGTCGCGCCGGGCTGGATCGAAACGGCGATGGTGCGCCCCGTTTTTGAAGATGAGAATTATAAGGCGAGCGTTCTGAAATCAATTCCGCTCAACCGTATGGCGGCAACCGACGATGTCGCGCTTTCGATCTGTTTCCTGCTGTCCGACTGGGCGCGGCATATCACCGGCGAAATCCTGAACGTCAACGGCGGTGCGGTTTTATGCGGTTAATACGGGTCAGAACCACCTGCGGTAGCGGGTGGTTAATGTGTGCTAAATTGAATTTTTAATGTAATCGCTCAAGATTATAATATTAAACCACCCGCTACCGCAGGTGGTTCTGACATTTGCGTTTGACAACTTTCCAAAAAATGTTGTAGCGTTAAATTCATCAGCGAGAGTTGAGATTTTAACTTTTTTTTTATGAGCAAACGAATTTTGCAAAGAGAATCAATTTGTTGTCGCATTATTATTAAGTAAATGCGGCACGTTTTGAGAAGTTAAAATAATTGAAAATCGGAAAACGTGGCGATTTAAGGAAACTTGCACCACGCTAAAAACTGCTAAAGAACCCCGGCGAAAAGTATCAGCCGAAAATAAACGAAAGAATCTTTTGGAAAAAAGCCTTCGTGCAAATCTTTAGCACGGAGGCTTTTTTGTTATGCACGAAGAAAGCAAAACGCGAATTTATTCAAAATGAATCAATGAATAAATGAACAAATGAGGAAATTAAAATATGTCGGAAGAAACAAAAAATTATCAATTCAACACATTAGCGGTTCACGGCGGACAATCGTCGGATTCGGCGACGAATGCGCGTGCCGTGCCGATTTATCAGACGACGAGCTACAGTTTTGACGATGCCGATCACGCCGCGCGGCTTTTTGCTTTGCAGGAATTCGGCAATATTTACACGCGGATTATGAATCCGACGACCGACGTTTTCGAGCAGAGAATCGCCGCGCTCGAAGGCGGAGCCGCCGCGCTTGCCACGGCTTCGGGTCAGGCGGCAGAAACTCTGGCGATCACGAATATTGCGAGCACGGGCGATGAAATAATTTCGACAACCTCTCTTTACGGAGGAACTTACAACCTTTTTCATCACACTTTGCCGAAATTCGGGATTAAATTTCATTTCTTGGACGGCGCGGATTTTGAAGGAATCGAAGCGGCGATTGGTGATAAAACGAAAGCGATCTACACCGAAACAATCGGCAATCCGAAGCTCGATATTATTGACATCGAAAAGCTCGCCGAAATCGCGCACAGAAATGGTTTGCCGTTAATTATTGATAATACGACACCGAGTCCGGCGCTTGTCCGACCGATTGAACACGGCGCGGATATTGTCCTTCATTCGGCGACGAAATTTATCGGCGGACACGGCACGACCATCGGCGGCGTAATCGTTGACGGCGGAAAATTCGACTGGAAGGCAAGCGGCAGATTTCCCGGTTTTACAGAGCCCGATCCCAGTTATCACGGCATTTCCTACGCGGAAGCCTTTGGAAATCTGGCGTTTATCCTGAAAGCAAGAGTTCAGGGTTTGCGCGATACGGGCGCGTGTCTTTCGCCGTTTAATTCGTTTTTACTGCTGCAAGGCGCGGAAACTCTGCATCTGCGGATGGAAAGACATTCGGAAAACGCGCTCGAAGTAGCAAAATATTTAGAAAAATCCGAGCTGGTCGAATGGGTAAATTATCCCGGACTCGAATCGAGCAGGTATTACGATTTAGCTCAAAAATATTTGCAAGGCGGTTCGGGTGCGCTTGTTACCTTCGGCATCAAAGGCGGCTTTGAAGCGGGCAAAAAATTCATCAATTCGGTCGAACTTTTTAGTCTGTTGGCAAATATCGGCGATGCGAAATCTCTGGTCATTCATCCGGCTTCGACGACGCATTCGCAACTGACTGAAGAAGAACAAACATCAACCGGAGTTTCGCCCGATCTGATTCGTCTTTCGGTCGGAATCGAAGACATTCGCGATATTTTAGCCGATCTGGAAAACGCTCTGAAATTGAGTCAGGAAAATAAACAAACGGCAAATGCGTAAAAATTTTAAACACATAGAAACATAGAAATCATAGAAAAGAGCTATTAAACAGAGATTATTTGATTTTTTCCTGACTATTTTTCCTATATTTCTATGTGTTTAATACAAAAATTATGTTCGAGATAGATTTCAAATTTGTCGAGCCGTTTGAGCTTGAAAGCGGCGAAATTATTGATTCGATTGATTTGCGCTGCACGATTTACGGGAAATTAAACGCCGATAAATCGAATGCCGTTTTGGTGTTTCACGCGCTGACGGGAAGTTCGCGCATTTTTGATTGGTGGCGCGGCATACTCGGCACGGAACTGGGCTTAGACACATCGCATTTTGCCTTTGTTTGCATCAATTATTTGGGGTCGTGCTACGGTTCGACATCGGCGAAAACTCTAAATAAAAAAGCAAAGATGCGCGGAAAAAATGCGCCGATTCTGACCGCAAAAGATATTGTCCGGTCAAACTATAAACTGCTCGCATATCTCGGAATCAAAAAGTTTAAAGCGGTCGTCGGCGGTTCGGTCGGCGGAATGCTCGCGCTACAATTTGCTTCGGATTTTCCAGATTTAACCGAAAAATGCGTGGCAATCGGTGCCACGCCGCTGTCGCCGATGGGTTTGGCACTCAATCATCTGCAGCGTCAGGCTCTGAAAATTAATGACATCCGGTTTGCGCGGCAGATTGCGATGCTTTCATATAAATCATCGGAACTTTTTGACGGCAGATTTGCGCGAAAACCGAACCGCAACGGCGAAAATCCGCGCCTCGATTACGATAAGCGTTTTGATATTGCCGGTTATCTCGATTATCAGGGCGAGATTTTTGAAAAAAGATTCGACGCGGAAAGCTATAAATTAATTTCAAAATTGATGGATTTGTTTGATCTGTCGGACGCGGAAATCCAAAAAATAAAAGCCGAAACCTTTTTGATCGGAATTTCGAGCGATTGGCTTTTTCCGTCGAAAGATGTCAAAAATCTCGCTGAAAGATTTACCGCAAACGGCGTAAATACGGAGTTTGTCGAACTCGTATCAAACGACGGACACGACGCTTTTTTAAGCGATACAGAGAAAATGAACGAAATTTTAAGAGAAATTTTTAACGAAGGTAACGCCGGCGTCTCGCTGGCTGTCGTGAGTGCGTCTCGCACTCGCGTCCGGTGAGCGAGACGCTCACCGGACAGCCGTCGGGACGACGGCGGTACATTTAAAAAAATATGAGTGAAAAAATTGTTGAGAAAAAACTGCCGAATTATTTATTAAGCGGCAAAACCGCGATTGTCACGGGCGCATCACGCGGCATCGGACGCGCCACGGCTCTACGTCTGGCGGAAGCTGGCGCGAACGTCGTAGTTAATTATTTCCGGCACGAGAAAGACGGCGAAGAAGTCGCCGCTTTGTGCCGCGAATCGGGCGTCGGCGCAATTGCCGTCAAAGCCGATGTTTCAAAATTAATCGAAGCCGAAAATTTGACCAACGCCGCAATTGCCGAATTCGGGCGGATTGATTTACTGGTTGCCAACGCCGGAATCTGGGAAGGTGCGCCGGTCAATGAAATGAGCGAAACGCTCTGGGACAAGGTTTTGGACGCAAATTTAAAGGGAACCTGGACGGTTTGCAAATCTGTCAGCGATTATTTCAAACAGCAGCATTCGGGAAATATCGTCATCGTTTCTTCGACCGCGGGACAGCGCGGCGAAGCCGGATATTCAAATTACGCCGCCTCGAAGGGCGGACAGATCTCTTTTACCAAAGCACTTGCCAACGAGCTTGCGCCGAATATCCGCGTCAATGCGGTCGCGCCGGGTTGGGTTGACACGGGCTTGAACGATGAAGTTTTCAATGATCCGACATTTGTTCAGAGAATTGTTGACGCGATTCCTCTGAAAAGAGTCGCCACCGCCGACGATATTGCGCTTTCGATAGTTTTTCTGGCAAGCGATTGGTCGCGCCACATCACCGGCGAAGTTCTCAACATCAACGGCGGCGCGGTTCTCTGTGGCTAGTAATACTATTTCAAATTACAGATTCCACATTCCAAATTTATGAAACTATCTGTTTTCAGTAATTTCCGAAAAACCTATTGCCTAGGTGTATTGACAAAGCAGGTTAGGAAGGTAGCGCCGACCGTCTCGGCGGCTGTCGCGGTGTGCGTCCCGCCGCCGCTTTTTCAGGTTAGGTAAGGTAGCGCCGACCGTCTCGGCGGCTGTCGCGGCGTGCGTCCCGCCGCCGCTTTTCGCTGAAATTCAGAGATTCGTTAATCAACGCACGCCGCCGAGACGGACGGCGCAAGCAACCGTCGAGACGACTGCGTTACCTTTTTCCAACCTATTTTGTCAATACACATAGTTTCTAATTCTACTTTGTCAGATTAAAAATTAGCCGCGGATGAACGCGGATGAACGCTGATTTTTCCCGGATTTAAGCAATTTCATTCGATTTATCCGCGTCCATCCGCGAAAATCTGCGGCTGATTTTCTTTGATTTTAAGTTTCAAACTTAATCTGACAAAGTAGAACTAAGTAAAAAGCGTATAAGGTGAAAAAGTTTAATTATAATGAGAAAAGCCGAACCTTTAAACTTTTTCACCGGAAAACAAAGCCGTTTCCTTCGGTCGAAAGACTTTTACTGTTAAACTTTGCAAATATGAATTTACAAACGATCATCGCAGTAATTATAATTTTGCTTGCCGCAATTTACGTCGGCGCGAATATTTGGCGGAAAATCGGCGCATTTTCGCCGAAAACTTCTTCGTGCGGGAATGATTGCGGATGCAAAAAATAAAAAGATTAAATCAAATTTTTTTGATATTTCTTCACACATTTTAGAGCAATCATCATTATAAAATAATCGTCATTAGTTTTACTGCAATCGAAATTTTCGATATTTTCCCAAAGTTCTGAAAAAATTTCACAGGTTAATTTTTCGGCTTCTTCGGGAGAATCGGTAAATTTCTTGGATATTAACCAAACCGCGGTGCCGTATTTTTCCACGCAATGTTTCACGGCTGATTTATCTTTACTACTAATCTTAGACAAAATCGAGCTATTTTGTTGTTGAGCAGCGATTTTATCGGCAGAGTCTTTATCTCTTATCCGGTTGTTTTCGGTTCGCTTAGAAATTTGAGTTGTCGAGGCAGCCATAATTAAATCCATCCAAAACGTATTAAATTCAAACAAAACATATATGAAAAACTAAAGATTGCAAAAATAATGCCACAATAGGTTTAAGCAATAGGTTTGTAAATTAACAAGAACACCAATCTTGACGTAAGATACGGTTTTGAAATAACTTAAACCAAACAGCAATTTTCTAAATAATTAAACGATAGTGCTAAAAATGTAATGCTGATAAATTTTATATGAATTGCCGATGACGGAAGTTGTCAAACAGACTGTTAGTCTGTTTGAACAGGCTAACAGCCTGTTCTACGTTTTATGACATCCATTTTTCACACAAAAATTAGTTGATGACAATTCTTATAAAGCATGACATTTTTAGCACTACCAATTAAACAAATTAATAAAAAATGACGGAAAGAATTCACCGCGAAGTGATCGGCGGACATTTACTCGTAATCGGCGGCGCGGAAGATAAATATAACGAACGGCGGATTTTGAAGAAGTTTTTATCGCTCGCCGGCGGCGCGGACGCGCAGGTTTTGATCGTTCCGGTCGCATCGGATTATCCCGAATTTGCGGCGGACGTTTATACGCAGGCGTTTCGCAATTTGGGCGTAGCGAATCCGCGCGTTCTGCGGGCGACTTCGCGGCAGGACGTTTTTAAGGCAAACGCCGACGAACTGCTCGACGGCGTAACCGGAATTTTTATGACCGGCGGCGATCAAATGCGGCTCGCTTCGATTTTGGGCGGTACGAAGTTTTCGCAAAAAATGCGTCAGATGGCGCAGAAAACAGATATTCTCATCGCCGGAACGAGCGCCGGCGCGGCGGCGATGTCAACCTCGATGATCGTCCGCGGCGAATCAACCCCGCATCCGCACAAAGATTCCGTCAGGCTTTCGCCCGGACTCGGGTTTTTGAAAAATATCATCATTGACCAGCATTTTACCGAACGCGGAAGAATTTCGCGCCTGATCACGGCGGTTTCGTATAATCCGTATAATTTAGGAATCGGCATTGACGAAAACACCGCGATAATTTTGGACAACGACGGGATTATGGAAGTCTTCGGCGCGGGAACCGTCACGATCGTTGACGGTTCGGAGATTTCCTACAACGAAATTGCCGAAGTCGGCGACCATCAAGCGTTCAGCGTCTGCGGCGCGAAAATCCATATCTTAGGCGACGGTTTGATCTATGACTTTTTCGGCAGAAAACCGATGATTCCGCCCGGGGAATTTTTATTGCCGGATATCGAGTAACAGGAAAAATATTCACCGCAGAGACGCAGAGACGCAGAGTTTTTAAAGAAATATTCGAAAGAATTTGTTAAACAATAACTAAATTATTTTCTCTCAGCGTCTCCGCGTCTTTGCGGTAAAAGTAAACTATGAAAATTCACGAAATCAGAACACTGCGCGGTCCTAATTACTGGAGCGGTTATTGGAAAAAGTTGATTATTATGCGGCTCGACATCGAAGATTACGAGCAGAAGCCGTCTAATAAGATCAAGGGTTTCTACGGGCGTATGAAATCCGTGATGCCGAGTCTGCAAACACACGGGTGCAGTTACGGCGAAGAAGGCGGTTTCTTGAAACGCGTCAAAGAAGGAACGTGGGCGGGGCATATTATCGAACATTTCGCGCTCGAATTGCAGACGCTTGCCGGAATGGATGTCGGTTACGGCAGAACGCGCGAAACGAGTGAAAAGGGCGTTTATAATGTCGTTTTTACTTATGAAGAAGAAGAAGTCGGGCGGTTTGTTGCACGGGCGGCAGTTCAGCTTTTTCTCGATCTGGCGGAAGGAAAAGATTTTAAAGAGATAATCAAGGAATTTTCCGCCAAAGTTCAGGAAATGCGCGAGATCCGCGAAGATGTCCGATTCGGTCCTTCGACGGGTTCGATTGTCGAAGAAGCCGAAAAACGCGATATTCCGTTCATTCGTCTGAACGATCAATCGCTCGTGCAATTAGGCTACGGCGTGAATCAGCAGAGAATTCAGGCGACGACGACCGATAAAACCAATATGATCGCCGTTGATATTGCGGGCGACAAGGACGCGACCAAAAAGCTTTTGGGAGAAATGGGCGTTCCCGTGCCGCAGGGTTATCGAATCCGCGACGAAGAGGAACTGGAAAGAGTCGTTGACCGCATCGGGTTTCCGGTCGTCGTCAAACCGCTCGACGCAAACCACGGCAGAGGCGCGACCATCGGCATCGAAACGCCGGAAGAAGCGGTTGTCGCATTTCATAAAGCGAAGGATCATTCGCGGTATGTGATCGTCGAAAAATCTCTTACGGGCGCGGATTTTCGCGCTTTAGTCGTTAATAACAAACTCGTCGCGGTTGCCGAAAGAACTCCGGCGCACATCAAGGGCGACGGCAAAAGCACGATTCGGCAATTGATTGACAAAACCAACGCCGATCCGCGCCGCGGTTACGGACACGAAAACGTACTGACGCAAATTGATGTTGACGCGCAAACCGAAAGGCTTCTGAAGGCGAAGGAATACACGCTCGAAACCGTTTTAAAAAAGGACGAAATTCTTTATTTAAAGACGACCGCCAACATTTCAACCGGTGGAACGGCGATTGACCGCACCGACGAAGTTCATCCCGAAAACGTCTTTTTATTCGAGCGAATCGCGCAGATTATCGGTCTTGATATTGCCGGCGTTGATGTCGTCGCGCCGAATGTGTCGGAGCCTTTGACGGAAAACGGCGGCGGAATTATCGAAGTCAATGCCGCGCCGGGTTTTCGTATGCACTTAGCGCCGAGCGAAGGGATCGGCAGAAATGTTGCGGAATATGTGATTGATATGCTTTTCCCGCCCGGAACTCCGGCGCGGATTCCGATCATTGCGATCACCGGAACCAACGGCAAAACGACGACGACCAGATTGATCGCGCATATTTTAAAGGGAATGGGCTGCACCGTCGGTTTTACGACGACGGACGGAACTTATATCCAAAACAACAAGATTTTAACGGGCGATAATACCGGACCCGTTTCGGCGCAGCTCGTTCTAAAAGACCCGACCGTTGATGTCGCCGTTCTGGAAACGGCGCGCGGCGGAATCATCCGTTCGGGGTTGGGTTTTGATTACTGTGATGTCGGAATCGTCACAAATATCGCCGCCGATCATCTCGGTTTAAAGGATGTCAATACGCTCGAAGATCTGGCGCGCGTCAAATCGGTCGTGCCGCGCAGCGTTTCCAAAAAAGGTTATGCCGTTTTAAATGCCGAAGACGAACTCGTCTATAAAATGCGCGAACTGGTTGACGGTTATTGTGTCTATTTTTCAATGGACGAAAACAACGCGCACATTCAAAGACAGGCGCGGCGCAACCGCGTTTCGTGCGTTTTTGAAAACGGCTATGTCACCATTCTGAAAGGACAATGGAAGGTTCGAGTTGAAAAAGTCATTAATATTCCGCTGACCTTCGGCGGACGCGCGGAATTTATGATTCAAAACGTGCTGGCGGCAACGCTCGCCTGTTTTGTTCACGGCGTTTCCCTGGAAAGCATCCGCGCCGGTCTGACGACATTTACGCCTTCAACCGCGCAGACTCCGGGCAGAATGAACATCATCGAGATCGAAGATTTTACCGTTTTGATGGATTTCGCCCACAATCCGGCAGGCTTTATCGGTTTACGCGATTTTATCAGAAACTTAAATTACACGACCTCGACCGGAATCCTAAGCGGAGTCGGCGACCGCCGCGACGAAGACCTCCGCGAAATGGGCAAATTAACTGCCGAAACCTTTGACCGATTAATCCTCCGCCGAGGCGATTATCTGCGCGGACGAACTCAGGAAGAAGTTTTCGATCTGATCAAAGAAGGCGTAAAAGAGAGCGGTAAAAACATCGAAGTCGAAATCATCGAAGAATCAAAAGAAGCGATCTACAACGCGCTCGAAAACGCCCAAAAAGGCGAATTGGTCGTAATTCTCGCCGATACGGTAAGCAAAGATATTGATTTCGTCAATCAATACCGGGATGAAATGGCGGGGAAGTAAGCAGTAAGGCAAAAGTAAAAAGGCAAAAGTAAAAAGTGGAAATCTTTTTTAACTAACGAAAATTGCTGCGTTAATTGCCGAATCTATTGAAATCAATAAACCGGATTACTTTTGCTTACCAGCTTATTTAATTTGATTTATCTTGCTTTTCGAAGTAATCCTTTACTTTTTTAGAAAAAGACAGATGAATTGCTAAGAAAAGTAATGGGGAAAACATAAGAGACAACATGATGAGTGCAGGCATTGCCTCAGACAATTTAATTGTAAAAAGACTAACAAAAAAAGCTAAAATTAAGGGAACTATAAACAGAGACAATGAAATTATCCCTAGCCACTTACCATATCTCTTTCTCTTGGATATTGCCCAAAAAGCACTTAGGAAAAGAGTCAATAGAAGGACGAAAGAAAAAATCAATGCTCCAATATCTTTTGGGTTTTTAATAAAATCTATCGGCGTGACACAACTAAAGAGAACTACAAATAGAATTAACAGCACTTGTGTAATCACAATAGTCGGGGGGACGTTTGGTTTTGGTATTTATATGCGGATTTTGACCTGCTTGGAAATCTGATTGGTTCTTTAAATGAACTTTTGTTTCTGTTTCATGTGTAAAGTTACCTAGTAAATGTGAGCTATGACTGGGTTTAATAGGATCAATATTCGGATTAACATATTGCGTGGGCGGAACTTGATTGGCAGACACACGCTGTTGCGTCGGCGGGAGTTCTGATTGAAAAAAATCTCTTCTTTCCTCAATTCGCAAGAATCGACGTAAATCTTCGCGCATCTCGCTTGACGAAGCGTAACGATTTTCGGGCTGTTTTGCCAATGTTTTAGAAATTATATTTTTTAAATTCTGCGGAATCGAATCGGACAAAGACTCAAAATCTCGCATCATTATTGCGGCGATTAGCGCGGACGGTTCCTTCTGCGGAAAAGGTAATTCGCCCGTCAAAAACTGATACAAATTTACGCCGACCGACCAAATATCAGTTTGCACGCTTCGCTTACCGTCAAAACCTTCGGGCGGCATATACGCGAATGTTCCCGAAACATTGCTGCTCTGGCTCGAAGCCGTCGTTCGCAATGCCCGGGAAATTCCGAAATCGGCAAGACGCGGCGTGTTGCCTTGCAGAAGAATGTTCGCTGGTTTCAGGTCGCGGTGAATGATATTGCGCGAATGCAGAAACTCCAAACCGTCAAGAATCTGAATCGTCGTTTGAACCGCTCGTTCGACGGACATTGCGCCGTTCGTTTTCAGCCATTGTTCGAGAGAACCGCCATCGGCATATTCGCTGACGATCACAACCTGACCATCGAAAATATCAGCATCAATGATCGGCAGAACATTGGCGTGTCCGCTCGCCTGTTCCCAAAGCGTTGCTTCCTGACGAATCGCCTCGAAATCAACTTGCTCATCAAGCGGAAGTTTAACTGCTACTCTTTTCGTGACAAACTGCGAACGCTTTTCCGCCAACCAAACTTCACCGAAACCGCCTTTGCCGAGTTTGCTGATAAGCGTATAACTTCCGATTTTTTGAGATTCTCGAAACATACCTGAACTTTCTTGGGTTTTTAGAATACCGGAGCAATGTGATTTTGCCCATTGTAAAATTAGATGTCAATGTTTTTAGTTTTAATTTTGGACAAGGTTTGACGAAAAAATGAGTTCAAAAATAGAATTTAGAGTAAAAATTATTTGTAAATCATAACATTTATTCCGTCGTCAATAGTAACAAACCCGCGATACATTCCGTCCGAATTAAAAGGCAAAACGACATTTCCCGAAGCATCAACCGCGATCAAACCGCCTTCGCCGCCGATTGTTGTGAGATAATTTATCGCTTCATTTGCCGCCTTTTCCAATGACAGATTTTTATATTTCATCCGCGCCGAAACATCAAAAGCGGTCGCGGCTTTGATAAAATATTCGCCGTGTCCGGTGCAGGAAACGGCGCAAGAAGCGTTGTCGGCGTAGGTTCCCGCGCCGATTAGAGGCGTGTCGCCGATGCGTCCGAATTTTTTGTTGGTCATGCCGCCCGTCGAAGTCGACGCCGCGAGATTTCCCCGAAAGTCGCAGGCGACCGCGCCAACCGTACCGATTTTGGATTTGATTTCGTCCTTTGTCTTTTGTCCTTTGTCCTTTGATTTTTCTTCATTTTGAACTTTGAACTTTGAACTTTGAACTTTGAACCCTTTTTCTTCAGCGGTGTGATCGAGTTGAACTTTATTTGCCGCTTTTGCTTTTAAAAATTGTTCATAGCGAAAATCGGTGAAAAAATATTCATCATTTTCAAATTCTACTTTCATCTGTTCGGCAAATTCGTTCGCGCCTTGTCCGGCGAGCAGAATATGTTCGGTTTTTTCCATGACGAGCCGCGCCAGTTTTACGGGGTTTTTAACGTTTTTGACAAAAGCGACCGCGCCGCAGTCGAGATTTGCGCCGTTCATTACGGAAGCGTCGAGTTCGTTTGTGCCTTCGTGCGTAAAAACCGCGCCTTTCCCTGCGTTAAACAGCGGAAAATTTTCCAGTTCGACGACCGCCGCTTCGACCGCATCGAGCGCAGAGCCGTTTTTTTGCAGAATTTCCCAACCGATTTTCAGAGCATTTTCCAGACCGCTACGGTATTCCGCTTCGAGTTCGGCGGTCATTTCCGTCTTGAGAATCGTCCCCGCGCCGCCGTGAATTGCTATAGCCGTTTTATTTTTCATAACATTATTATAACCGCGAAATACGCGAAAAACGCTAAAAAACTGAGTTTGGGATAAGAAAAATTGCCCACGAATCGGCGCGAATCAGCACGAATATTTAATACAATTCTCAAAAAAAAAATTAGAGGCTAAAATGTATTTCAAAAAATTCGTGAAAATTCGTGTGATTCGTGGGCAATTTTCTTATTCCGGATTGTTTTTTTAAAAATAAATTTTAGCGTTTTCCGCGTATTTCGCGGTTAAAATTATTCCTATAATTTCAAATTTCTCAATCGCAATGCGTTTAGAATAACCGAAACGGAACTGAAAATCATCGCGGCGGAAATCCGGAATCGGCGCTTCATATCCAGTATATTCGGGATCGGGGTTTACCGTCAGAGTGTGATTATTTTCGGCTCTAAAGCCATTCCGCATTGCGGGCAAGTTCCGGGACCGATCTGCGAAACCTCCGGGTGCATCGGGCAGGTTTATTCAACGCCTTCCGCTAAATCGGGTTTCATTTCCGATTCGGGAATTTTCTCCATATCCGTTTGAACCGTTTTTTGTGTCGGTTTTTCGCCCGCGATTTGCTCTTTAAAGGTTTCCAGACAATTTTGACTGCAAAAAAAGAAAACTTCGCCATCTCGTTCAAAATTGCCTGCCGCCGTTTCCGGCGCGACGCTCATTCCGCAAATTGGATCGGTGTATTGACTCATAATTCGTATTATACAACTTGAGAGCAACTCTCGAGTCAAGCCGGAATCGGTCGTCGCACTTGATGACGATATTTGCCGGGTCAGACAAAGAAGTTTTTTACCACTGTTTATCGGTCTGCGAATAAATTTTGTAACCGTTCTGCGAATGCGCGTCGGGATTTAGCAAACCGATGCGTGAGTAATGGCGAATCATGTGAACCGACGTATTTGTTTTTTCGGCTAAAATGCTGGCAATCATAAGCTTAGTATAAATGTAACAAAATTAGTATAAAACTCTGAAAATCATTGAATAAAACTGCTTTTTAGAACTGGAATGCCGAATATCTTTTGAATAAAACTTAACCGACTTTATTATATCCGAACTCGTGTCCTTCCGACTCACATTTCAGGAAAAAAAATAAAAAGAGCAGAAAATTTTCTGCTCTTTTTTAATCGGATTAAACGAAAATAATTTTACTCATCGTCTTCGTGCGTTCTGATCCTACCGTCGGCTCTCGCCTGTTCGATGACTTTGCTTTGCAGATTTTGCGGCAGCGGATCGTAATGCGAAAACTGCATATGATAAGAGCCGCGTGCCTGCGTTACGGAGTTTAGTTTCGATTGATAATCGAGCATTTCCGATAAGGGAACCTGCGCTTTAATAACTTGCTGTTTGCCGCGCATATCCATTCCCTGAACTCGTCCGCGACGCGAATTGAGATCGCCCATAATGTCGCCCGAAACTTCCTGCGGGCAGAAAACCTCGACTTCCATTATCGGTTCAAGCAAGGTCGGACGCGCTTTTTCCATCGCATTGCGGAAAGCTTTCCGTCCGGCGGCGCGGAATGAATGTTCGTCCGAATCTACCGAGTGATAACTGCCGTCAATCAGCGTAACCTTAAAATCTACCAGCGGAAAACCGGCGATTGCACCGTTTTGAGCAGCTTCGATAATGCCTTTTTCAATTGCCGGACGGAAATTTTGCGGAACTGAACCGCCGAAGATTTTATCAACCCATTCAAAACCGCCGCCGCGCTCCAATGGCTCGAAAACGCATTTGCAATCGCCGAATTGTCCGCGACCGCCGGATTGTTTTTTGTGCCGTCCCTGAACTTCGATCTGCTGCGTAATTGTTTCTTTATACGGAACTTTCGGCGGATGAAGTTCGACCTCAACGCCGTAGCGGTTTTTTAGTTTGTCAACGACCGTTTCGATATGAAGCTGTCCCGAACCGCTCAAGATAAATTCGTTTGTTTGCGAATCGCGGTGAAACTTCAAACTCAGGTCTTCTTCTAAAATTTTATGAAGCGCGGTGCTGATTTTATCTTCGTCGGCGCGTGATTTCGGCTCGATGGCGAATGAAATCGCCGGTTCGCGGTATTTTACGTTCGGATAAACAATCGGATTATTTTTGTCGCAAAGCGTATCGCCGCTCTGGGTTTCCTTGAGTTTGACGACCGCGATGATGTCGCCGGTCTGCGCTGTCGGAATTTTGTCCAGAGTTTTTCCCTGAAGCACATGCAGTGCGCCGAGCCGTTCCATTGTTTCGCGGGTTGAATTATAGACGGTCGCATCGGAATCAATTTTGCCCGAAACAACCTTCATCACATTGATTCTTCCGGCAAACGGATCGGCAATCGTGCGGAAAACGAAGGCTGAAAAAGGTTCTTCGTTTTTATATTTGCGCGTAATTCGGTCGCCCTGCAGTTCGTTGTCGGCAAAACCCGATTCGGCTTCGTGCGTCGAAGGATTCGGCGCGAATTCGACGATGTGATTGAGCAAAATTTCCAGACCGACGAGAGTTTCCGAAGAAACCGCGTAAACCGGACAAAGTCGGCTTTTAGCAATCGCTTTCGCCAGATTCGGAATGACATCTTCTTCTTCCAGAGTTCCCTGATCAAAGTATTTTTCCATTAGATCGTCATCGGATTCGGCGACGAGTTCGATAATTCTTTCGCGGGTCGTATCAATTAAATCGCGCTCCGCGTCGGGAATCGGAATTTCCTTCGCTTTACCTTTTTCGTCGAATTCATATGCCTTCATATGGACGACATCAACCACGCCGCGAAAATCCGCTTCCGCGCCGATCGGCATTGTAAAAGGCACGATCGAACGGGCGAAACTGTCGGTTGCCGTTTCAACCGCGTGTCCGAAATCGGCGCGTTCTTTGTCCAATTTATTGATGACCATAAAACGAGGAAGCATAAATTCGTTGGCATAATTCCAGGTTCTTTCGGTTTGCACTTCGATGCCGTTGACGCCGTCAACGACGACCAGCGCACAGTTTGAAACACGGCACGCGGGACGCGCATGCGCGACGAAGGCGGCATAGCCGGGCGTGTCTATAAAATTGATTTTCGTGTCCTTATATTCGAGGTGCGCGAAATTGTTGTTTAGGGAAACTTTTCTCTCGATCTCATCTTCGTCGTGATCGGTGACGGTTGTTCCTTCGGCAACCTTTCCCCAACGCGGCGTGCTTCCGGCAACATACAGCAGGGAACTGACAAGTTGGGTTTTACCCGCGTCGCCGTGTCCAATGACAGCCAGATTTCGTAAATTTTCGGTTTCGAATGCTTTCATTTTCGGCAAAATCTCCTTTTTAAAAAGTTCAAAGTTTCAAGTTCAAAGTTTCAAGTTAAAAGTTTAAGGATTTTATTCTTACAACTTTGAACCTTAAACTTTGAACTTGAAACTTTGGTTATTGGTAAGAATTAAATTTATCCGACTCGGCAAAAGATAGCAAGAAGAGTTCAAAAATTATTTAACGGCATAATGTTCTTTACAAACACCAAGAGTAAGATTTAATATACAACCTGTCTTTCAAGTTAAATGCAAAGTTTGACGCAGTTTTAAGTAGATTATTCTTCCACCCGGGTTTTTTTGAAAACTTAGGTTTGATCTGTAAAAAGAAAGATTCCCAATGAGATAATTGCTTTTTAATTTGCTCAGTAAATAACCCTTTAGCTGTATGAGTAACGAGAATATAAAATCAAATATATTGATTATTGATGATGAGCCTCTCATCAGAAATTTAATCGAAGAAATCCTGAAGGATGAGTATAGTTGTAAAACAGCCGGTTCTGCCGAAGAAGCCTTAAACATTCTTCAAACACATAAATTTAATCTGGTATTAACGGATATCAATTTAGGCGGAATGAGCGGGATCGAGTTGATTCCGCATATTCAGGCTTCTGCGCCGGACACCGTGATTATGATGATCAGCGGTGAAAAGACGATAGAAAACGCGATCAGCGCCATGCGGCTCGGCGCATTCGATTACATCGGCAAACCGCTCGATCTCGATCACATCGAAGTTGCCGTCAAACGCGCCCTCGAACATCATTCGCTGCTCGTTGCCAAACGCCTGCACGAAACCGAATTGGAAGCACTGGTCAAACAACGCACCGAACAGCTTCTGTATCTTTCCTATCACGACGCGCTGACCAATCTGCCGAACAGTGTTTTGTTTGAAGACCGGCTCTCGCAGTCAATTGTTCAGGCAAACCGCAACAACTACTCGCTGGCAATGTTTTATTTATCAATTGACAGATTCGATCAGGTTTATGACACCCTCGGGCATAAACTCGGTTACGAATTATTAAAGGAAGTTGCGGCAAGATTACGGGTCAGCGTTCGGGAAGACTGCACGATTGCCCGATTCGAAGGCAACGAATTTGCTTTGCTGATTTCACAAATAAAAGGCACGGAAGATGTCGTTGATATGGCTAATGATATTTCCAAAGCCCTGGAATATCCTATTTTTATAGATAAAAAAGAGATTTTTGTTTCATTCAGCATCGGCATCAGCCTGTTTCCCGATGATGCTTTGGACGAGCATAAATTGCTCAAAAACGCGAGTGCCGCGCTTGCCAGAGCCAAGGAACAAGGCGGAAATAATTACCAGTTTTATATCAGCGGGATGAATGAAAAAGCCGTCAAACGCCTGACGCTGGAAAATAATCTGCGAAAAGCCGTCGAGCGCGAAGAATTCGAGCTTCATTACCAGCCGAAATTGGACGTTAAAAACGGTCGGATGGTCGGTATGGAGGCGCTTGTTCGTTGGCGAAGTCAGGATTTCGGTTTGGTTTCGCCCGGAGATTTTATTCCTTTAGCCGAAGAAACGGGGTTGATTATTCCGATTGGCGAATGGGTTTTGCGGACCGCTTGCGCCCAGCATACATTGTGGAATAAAAAAGGTTTTAATCCGGGAGTTATGTCGGTAAATCTTTCGGCGCGGCAGTTTCAAGAGCAAAATTTATTGGAAGTTGTCAGTGAAATAATAAAAAAGACCGGAATTGATCCGTTCTGCCTCGAGCTTGAACTGACCGAAAGTTATCTGATGAGAAAACCCGAAGATTCGATCAAGACTCTGAACGCGCTGAAAGAGTTGGGAATAACATTATCCATTGACGATTTCGGTACGGGATATTCATCTTTGAGCTATCTGAAACGGCTGCCGATTGACATACTGAAAATTGACCAATCATTTGTTCAGGACGTAACGAGCAATCCCGATGATGTCGAACTCGTTCTGGCAATCACGACCCTCGCGCATAATTTACGGTTAAAAGTTATTGCCGAAGGCGTGGAAACAAAAGAGCAGCTGGATTTTCTGAAAAGTATCAAATGCGATGAATGGCAGGGATATTTTTTCAGTAAACCCGTAAATCCTGAAATATTCGAACAGTTATTTTTTCTGAAACCACAAACGGATAGTTCCTTACATATTTCGGCGGAGATTTAACGGCAAAATGAAAGAAAAACTGAAATTGCTTAATATCGAAGATTCGGAATTGGATACCGAATTGCTTATTCTTCACTTAAAGAAGGAGGGTTATGAACTTGATTATAAAAGAGTTGATAACCTTCACCAGTTGGAAGAAGCCCTGACCAATGAAGAATGGGATATCATCATCAGCGATTATTCGATGCCGGGTTTCGGGGTTGATGAAGCGTTGAGTTTTGTTAAACAAACAGAATTAGACGTTCCTTTTATCGTCATTTCCGGGACCATCGGCGAGGAAAAAGCCGTCAAGGTAATGCGTGCCGGAGCCAGCGATTACTTGATGAAGGACAATCTCAAGCGGCTTGCCCCGGCAATCGAACGCGAATTGCACGAAGCCGAAAACCGCCGCCGCAAAAGAGAATCCGAAAAATCTTTGATCGAAAGTGAAAAACGGCTGAAACTGGCTTTGTCAGCGGCTAAAATGGGCGTTTGGGAATGGGATATTATAACCGAAGAAGTCGTCGGTTCGTCGGAATTTTATAGTATTTGGGGAATTGAGAAATCTGTTTTGGAAAAAAAGGATTTCGAGAATGCTATTCATCCTGAAGATTTAAGCTACATTTTGCAGAAAATCGGCGATTCGATTGAAAAACACGAATTATATGAAGCAGAATATCGGTTCATCAGAAATGGCGAGATCAGATATGTTTCGAATCTCGGCGTAACGGAATATGACGAGCAGGGAAATCCGCTGAAAATGTACGGGACGATACAGGACATCACCGACCGCAAGAAGTCCGAAAAAGAATTACTTGAAAGCGAACAGCGTTTCCGGGCATTGGCTTCGAGCGCCCATCGCGTGTGGGGTTCGGATCCCGACGGGTTTATTCAGAAGCCGGATTCATCGCTCGACCGGGCGGCAATTTCAAAACTTTCCGAATCGGAATATTACTGGTGGCTCGATTTGATTCATCCTGACGAACGCGAATCAACGCTTGAAAAATGGAAGGAATCGGTCAAAACCCGGGAAATTTATGAAATTGAAAATCGAATAGTGGATGAAGACAAGGGCTATCGGTATTATTATGTTCGCGCCGTTCCGGTATTTAATGAAGACGGAAGCGTTCGTGAATGGGTCGGGATGAATCTGGATATTACCGAACGGAAACTGGCAGAAGAATCTCTGCATAAGAGCGAAGCAAAATTGATACAGGCACAAAAACTCGAATCGGTCGGACGGCTGGCCGGCGGAATTGCTCACGATTTCAACAATATGCTGACCGCCATTAACGGTTACAGCGATCTGGCTTTGAGAAAATTATCTGCGAATGATCCGCTGCGGCATTACATCGAGGAGATCAAAAAATCGGGCGAACGCTCCGCCTCTCTGACGCAGCAGCTTCTGGCTTTCAGCCGTAAACAGGTGTTAAAGCCGAGAATTATTGATATTAATAATATAATCCATGAAACGCATTCGATGCTGAGCCGTCTGATCGGCGAAGATATCCAATTCGAATCAAATCTCGCGCCGGATATCAAACTGATAAAAGTGGATGTCGGGCAACTCTCGCAGGTGATTATGAACTTAATCGTCAATGCGCGGGACGCGATGCCCGATGGCGGTAAACTGACGATTGAAACTGCTAACGTCGTGTTCGATGAACAGTTTTCCGAATTTTATTTTGAAGCAAAACCCGGACGATATGTGATGCTGACGGTTTCCGATACCGGAATCGGAATGGATAAGGAAGTTCAAAAAAATATCTTTGAACCGTTTTATACGACCAAAGAAATCAGCAAAGGAACGGGTTTGGGTTTATCAACCGTTTACGGAATTGTTAAACAATCCGGCGGTTATATCTGGGTTTACAGCGAACCCGATAAGGGGGCAATATTTAAGATATATTTCCCGCAGGTCGAAGATGAAATAAAACCGGTTATCGAACGCGAACCGTCTCCTTCATTTCATTCGGGCAGCGAAACCGTCCTTTTGGCTGAAGACGAAGATATGGTGCGGAATCTTTGCCGTCAGGTGCTTGAATCGTGCGGCTATCAGGTGATCGAAGCCAAAAACGGCATTGAGGCGCTGGAATTATTTAAGGAAAATTCGGCAAAAGTTGATTTATTGATGACCGACATCGTTATGCCGAAAATGGGCGGTAAGGAATTAGCCGAGAATTTAAGAAAATTGTCGCCGGGTTTGCCTATTCTTTTTATGTCCGGCTACCCGGATGATGCGGTTGTCCGGCACGGGATCATTGATGCCGAGATGAATTATCTTCAAAAACCCTTTACATTTAATACTTTAACTCAAAAAGTCAGGGAATTATTAGATAGCTAGATTAACTAAATCAAAGGCAAAAATAATCCCCGGTAAACGTCACGGTGGCGCTGGTTGCATCGTAGCTTGAGACTTACGCGGTTTTGGTGCAGAACACAATAAATAAAACTTTTATGAGGATACTAATGCAAAGCAAGAAAAATTGGTTGAAGCTGTTTTTAACATTATTGATAATTTGGACATTTTTACTCGGGGGATTATTAAGTCAGGCACAGGATTTTGTAATTTCGAGCGATATTGGCGGAAGTTCGAGCGTTTTTTCCTTTCCGAAATCGAGAAAGGCAGCTAAAAAATATGTTGCTCCGAGCCGCAGCGCAGTTGTCAGGAAAACCAAGGTTCAGCGCGTCGCAACCAGAACTAAAATCCGCAAGCAATATGACACTCTTGCCAAAGTAACGACGCGGCGCGATAAAATCGAGATTATCAAACCCGAAGATTTGATTCCGCGTGAAGAACCCGATAAAGCATCTTTAGCCTTAACCGGCGCGGCGCAGTATTATTTCAACGAAAACGAAATTGATAAATCAATCGAATATTTCAGAGAAGCCTACAAACTCAACCCGAAGAACGATCTTGCCAAACTCGGTTTGAGCGATGCGCTGACCCGAAGAGGAGATGATTGGCTCAATGCGGAAGACAGCAAACCCGCCGCCGCCGAAAGATTCTACACCGAAGCAATCTCGCTAAATGCTGAAAATTCAGCCGCATATGTCGGTTTGGGCGAAGTTTATGATGAACTGGGCGAAGCGGGAAAAGCCATCGCTAATTATGAAAGAGCCTTAAAGATAGATCCGGCGTTGAGCGAAATAAATGCCCCGCTCGGCATTTTGTATTATCAAGCAGGCGAGATTGCCAAAGCCGATGTTTTACTGAAAAAAGCACTCGTTACCGAACCGAATGACGCGCAAACACAATACTTTTCAGGTTTAGTCAATTTTTCGCAAAATCGAGACCAGGATGCCGAAAAAGCATTTCGCCGATCAATCGAATTAGAACCGACATTTGCCGAATCGTATTATTATTTGGGTTCGACGCTTGTCCGGTTAGACCTCGAAACGAAAGCCATTGACCAATATAATGAAGCCGTCAAATTAAATCCGAAATATCTCGAAGCCTGGTTTGATTTAGGCGCGGCTTATTTTAATACCGAAGAATATCAAAAATCGGTTGATGCTTATCTGAAAACGGTAAAACTCAAAAACGATTATGTCGAAGCCTATATTAATCTGGCGGATTCATATCGCCAGTTAGCCGATAATGAAAAGACGATCAAAGGAAAATACGCCTCACTGGCGCAGGCTTTGAGCCGCTATTCGATGGGTTTGACCTTTATTAAAAACAATCCCAAATTGGGCGAACAATTTTCTGCCGACGAGCTTGCCGATATTTACAGCCGCTACGGTTACGCGTTGGGCGAACATAATATGCTGTCGAGCGCACAGGGAATCCGGCATACCTGGGATAAAGCCATCGAGGTTTTAACAAAAGCGGCGGATATCAAACAAGAATCGCTCGCATATGCAAATTTGGGTTGGGCGTATTACAATTCGGCACGAATTGATATAAACGCCAATCCGGAGGCGGCACGAACGAAATTACTGCAAGCCAAAACGCATCTGGAAAAAGCCAAATCTCTGAAGCCGAATCAAATGATTTTAACGGCGATTCGCGTCAATCTGGGAATTACTTCGATTGATCTGGGCGATTTCAAAGCCGCGATTGAAAATCTTAAACCGGTTGCCGACAGCCGCCAGGATTGGGCGTTTTCCAATTATTCGCTCGGCGTGGCGTATTTCAAAAACGGTGATCTTAATAATGCCATCGCGCAGTTTAAGCGAGCGGTTGAAAAGGAAAAAAACTACGTTGCGGCTTGGTCGGGACTCGGAAATGCTTATCTGAAGAAAAACGATCAGAAGGAAGTCCGAAAGGTCATTGATGCACTTAAGAAAATCAACACGGGCGCAGCCATAAATGAAGCGAATAAACTTCAATTTTCGCTTTCGCAGCTAAACTAAATTTATCAATTAGAAATTTTTTCTTATTGAGCATTTTTTGAGTCGGAAGTTAAGATGTTAAAATCTTGACTTCCGTTTTTATATTGAACCAATGTCATACACCATACAAATCCGGCAAAATGTTTCACTCGCGCCTTATACCTCGCTGAAAATCGGCGGAAATGCCCGGTTTTTCGTGCGGGCGGAAAATGAAGAACAGGTAATCGAAGCCTTCGATTTTGCCAGAGAAAATTCGTTTGAACTTTTTATTCTGGGCGGCGGAAGCAATATCTTAGTTTCCGATAAAGGTTTTGACGGGTTGGTTTTGCAAATTGCGATCAAGGGAATTTCGACAGATGGCGAAAATTCCGAAAAAACACAAATTACGGCGGGTGCTGGCGAAGATTGGGATGAATTCGCCCGCATTTGCGTGGAAAAAGATCTTCAGGGAATCGAATGTTTGAGCGGAATTCCCGGACTTGTCGGCGGAACTCCGGTGCAGAATGTCGGAGCTTACGGGCAGGAAGTTGCGGAAACGATTGTTTCGGTCAGATGTTTTGATCGAAAAACCCTGGGAATCGTCGAAATGAACAATTCCGAGTGCAAATTTTCCTATCGAAAAAGTATTTTTAACACGACCGATATGGAAAGATTTATTGTTTTATCCGTTAAATTCGCTTTAAATGTTGCCGTCAGCGCGAAAATTGTGTACGCTGATTTGCAAAAGCATTTCGACGAAAAAACACCGACATTAAAAGAAACACGCGAGGCTGTCCTAGCGATTCGCGCCGCTAAGTCAATGGTTATTGACGAAAGCGATATAAATTCGAGGAGCGCGGGTTCGTTCTTTAAGAATCCGGTTGTTTCAAAAGAAATTTTTGAGAAAGTAGAAGAAAAAGCCCGAAATTTACAGTTGATCAAAGAAAATCAAAATCTGCCGTTTTACAAAGCCGACGGCGAAAATGTAAAAATGCCCGCCGCCTGGCTCATTGAAAATTCGGGATTTCATAAAGGTTTTACAAAGGGTAACGCCGGACTTTCGACCAAGCACACGTTGGCAATCATCAACCGAAAAAATGCGACCGCCGCCGATATTTTGGATTTAAAGAATGAAATTCAGAACACGGTCAACCGGAATTTCGGTATTTTGCTGATTCCCGAACCGGTATTTGTCGGATTTTAATGAAACAAATCGGGCAGAAAGTTTGTAAAATATAAAAAGTGAGGATGTGGGGCGACCGATATTGATGAGATGACACATTGATTTATGATTCAATGTTAGGCAAAAAATTGCCTTCTGAAGAGTAATGATTTTTTTTGGTGTTTTGTTACAAAAAAACTCGGATTAATTTAAAATTCGCCGGATAATATACTTTTGACGGTCATAAATCGAGCATTTCGGGTAATGTAGAACAGTCTGTCAGCCTGCTGCCGCCCGCCGGACATACAAAATTGATTTATATTCCAACGATTGAACAGGCTACCAGAGCCTGTTCTCCATTTTGAATAAAAATCTCAATTTATAACCGTGCAGAGTATACAATTCGAATCAGCCGATTTAACCGCATAAACGACTGTAAATGAAACAAACCAACGCTTTAACACAAGAAAACTTCAAGACTCTGTTAAATTGGTTTTCGCCCGATAAGGATGAAGCCGGCGAACGCTACGAGCAGATCCGGCAGGGTTTGATCAGATATTTTCAATTTCGCGGCTGCCAAACGCCGGATCTGCTAGCCGATGAAACGATTACCCGCGTTGCCGTAAAACTTCCGTCTTTTGATATGAGTAATAATGTAAAAACAGTTACCTATTTTTACGGTTTCGCCAAAAATATTTATCTGGAATACCGGAAAAAAAATAAGGAAATCGGAATCGAAACAGTCGCTTTTTTATCGGATAAAACTCCGAATGAGGCTGAAAAGCGGGAAGAAATTGTTTTCGATTGTCTGGACAATTGTTTGGCTCGATTTCCTTCCGAAGAAAGAGATTTGCTTTTGCAGTACTACAGTAAAAATAAACAGGAAAAATTCGAGTTAAGACGAAATCTTGCCGCACAGTGGAATTTGAAAAAGGGAACTCTTCATACGAAAATTCACCGGCTCAAAACCGGTCTCGGACAATGTGTGAGAAAATGTTTGGCAGAAAAAAGTTTGTAAGATAATAAACATTTTTATCATTACTTGTTAGAAGGGATAGGAAATGAAAATTATGTACGAGAATGCGGGAAAAAACAGACAATATCTTTTGGGAAATCTTCCCGAAGATGAAAGCGAGAAACTTGATTTACGGATAATTTCCGGGGAAAATTCGGCTGATGAATTAACGAAAGCCGAAGAAGATTTGATGGAAGAATATCTTGACGGAGAATTGTCTGAAGCCGAACTAGAATTGTTCAAACGGAATTTTCTGATATCGGAAGAAAGAACAGATCGCCTGAAACAAATTTCCCTACTTAGAAATTATGCTCAAAAAAAAGCTGACCAAAACATAATAAAGGTTGAAAACGCGGTCGAACCGGAAGGTTTTTTTCAGAAATTAATCACGGTTTTCGCCCCCAATCAGCGACCCAGCACGGCTATTTTCGGAATTTTGATAATCGTCTTGACGGGAATTCTGCTGTGGCAGACATTTTTTCAAAATCCGGCAAATCGAGCCGATTTATGGCAAGGTCAAATAATCGCGCTAAACGAACAGGATTTAAGCAATTTGGAAGATTATAAGGATTTGACGAATTTGAGTCTGGCGGCGGGAACAATGCGGGATTCCAGCCAAAACAACAGTATTTCAGCCGAAAATTTGACCGGACAAATTTTAATCCGGCTTGCCGTTCCTTCGGATTTGGTAAACGAAAATGCTTTTGATGCGAAAATTTCCGCCAACGAAAAAGATGTGATGACGATTGGCGAAATCCGCCCATACGACAACAAGAGCGGCAAGGAATTCAGATTGCTTTTGCCGAAATCTTTGTTAAATAAAGGCGAATACAAAATCGAAATTCTGCCCGAAAATACCAAAGCAATGCCGGCAAAATATTCATTTATCGTGAAATAATTTTTTTGTCTTTTCTCGATTTGTAAAAGGCAAAAATGCCGCCTGCAAATATAATCGGAACAATCAGTAAAAATAAAAGAGTGGAGCTGGTTCGGCTTGAAGAAATATCCGGAACGCGCCGGAAATCGCCCTGCATCGTGAACGCCGCCCAGTAAAACGGCGATTTATAGCGTCCGCTTTCCCACATTTTTTTCTGCGCTGTTTGCAGGGCTTTTGATGAAGTCGCTTTTTCATTCACCATAATTTCATAGAAATTTTTCATCAGTTCGACGGTTGCCGCGTCTTCGACCTTCCAGAGACTCGACAGAACCGTTTTTGCGCCGACCTGCAAAAATGCGTTGTTCAAACTCACTAAACCCTCGCCTTTTTCTTCCTTCCCGACCGCCGTTTCGCAAGCGCTTAAAACGACCAGATCGGCATTTAGATCGAGATTGTAAATATCCTGAAGGCGAATAAATTCATCGAGTTTTTCGCGTTTTTCGCTAAAGCGCGAAAAAATTATGCCGGAAAGTTCCGGTCGCGTTTCGTTGATCAAACCGTGCGTCGCAAAATGCAAAATCTTATAATCGGAAACATTTACATCGAGAAATTGCCGGCGGGTTGCCGCAAAACCCGTGAAAATATCCGAATTTGAAGCTCCGGCAATCTTTGCGATAGAATCGCCTTCGGCTTTTGATTCGGCAAGGCGCGCAAGAGAATTTAATGTTTCGGCAAAACGCAGATTATCGCCGTCATTTTCGGAGATGTTTTCCGCAATTTCCGTTTTCTTCTCTGAAAAACGCGAATCTTCTTCGGTAAAAACCGGATCGGAGAAAACCAGAAGATTTTTCGCGGCGGTTTTCGCCGTTTTCTCATTTTTTGTAATCAAGACCAGCGTCGAAGCGGAAGGCGCGTAAATCACTTCATTTGCAAGCAAAATCGGTTCATTCGTATTTGAATGCGGAAGCGGGAGAGCGGAAATCGGAAAGTAATGAAGTTTTCCGTCCGGCACAATTATCAGGCGTTTATTTGCCAATTTATCATTGATTTGCCCGAAGAGCAGATTGCTCAATTGCTGCGCCGTTTCGGGGAATTCGGTATCGGATCGGGCAATCCGCGCTTGATAATCTTCAAGGGGTTCATCTTTTTTTCTGACCCGTGCGCCGATCAGTTCGCGCAAAACCTCAACTTTGGATTCGATTTCTTCGCGGGCGGGAAGAATAAAAGAAGCCACCTCATTTTTGCCGATCAGCCACAGATAACTTTCCGTTTTTCCGAATGAAAATTCCAAAAAAATCGAATCTTCATCCAGAATGAGGTTTTGAAATTCCGGCACATTAAACGGTTCGGGATTTTTTATCGCTGAATAAATCGGGCTGTTTTGTTTGAGGGTTGCCTTGATTTCTTCAAGTTCGAGTTTGAGTTCGTCGAGTTCGCCGCTGATTTTATCGGTTTCGGTCTTTTCTGCCTTTTGGCTCAAAAGATCGGTTAATTTATCGGCTTTGACATTGAGCAGAACGCGAATGTCTTTCTCGCGTTTGATAGTTTCGGGATCGGCATCTTTGGTGAAATTTGCTTCTGAAAGCGATAAATTTTCTATAATTGAGCGCGCCCGCGATTTTTCTGCGGCTTGCAGAGCCCGGACGGCATAATTTTTATCCGGTGATCGTCGGTGCAGTTTCATCAAAATATTGATGTAGAGTTCATAGCGGTCAAAAACATTGGAAAAATATGTGGACCTCAGTTTTGTATTAACCACATCGGACGAGAGATTTTCGGTTATTTCGATGGAGTTTTTGATCAATTCCAGAGCTTTTTCATCATTTTTTTCGGATTGTTCGAGGGCGGCAAGATGATAAAGATTTTCAGCTTCGGCAAATTTATCTCTGACAAAAAGATTTAATTTTGCGGCATCGGTCAAATATCTGCGGGCACGCGGAAAATCTTTTTTCCGTAAATAAATTTGCCCGAATTTATCGAATATTCTGGCAATAAATCTCTGATGAATCTTTTTATCCATCAGATCAACGCCCTTTTGAAAAAATTGCAAGGCTTTATCCGCGTCAGCTTGGAGCAGATACAAATTGCCGAGTTCTTCATTAAAAATTGCCTGGTAAAATTTATCGTTCAGCTTCTCGGCTAATGCTTTGCCGGTCATTATATAGTCCAAAGATTCCGTATTTTCACCGATCAGATAGCTTATTTTGCCGATACTCCAAAGCGTTGAAACCTGTCCGTAGAGATGATTTTCCCGAAGAAAAAGCGCGTAAGCCTTTTTCCGGTAATCGAGCGATAAATTATATTCACCGTAATTTTCAAAGTAATAAGCCAGACCGTTAAAAAGCGTCGCCTTTTCAATCAGATCGAGTTCTTCGGGAAACATCCTTTCGGCTTTCCGGTAGGATTCGAGTGATTTTTGCTTTTCGCCCATTAATGTAAAAGTTGCGCCGATGGCAATATGAGTCAGAGTTTCCCCGCGCAAATTATTGTTTTGCCGGTAAATGGCTAATGCTTCCTGCAGCGTTTTAAGACTTAAATCAAATTCACTCTGCGCGCCGTAGCAGTAACCGAGGCTGATAAAAATCTTTGCTTTTTCCGCCGGTTTATCGGTTTTATCCCAGAAATCCAGAGATTTTTGATAAAAACCGACGGCATTTTCAAGGTCGTAGATATAGAAATAATACTCGCCTTCAATATAAATATAAGTTGCCTGAGCCGCTGAATCTTGTGATTTTTCGGCTAGAACCGCCGCTTTATCCAGCAATTCGCGGCTTTCGGGCATTTGTCCCAGATTCATCTTCAAATGGGCAAGTTCACACAAAATTTTGATTTTTTCAGTAGGCAGATTTTTTTCATCAGAGATTTTCAACGCTTCGGTTAAAAACTGTTCGGCTTGCGTCTTGTTGCCGAGGCGGAAAGCGAGTTTCGCGGCTTCGCGCAGATTGTTTGCGGCATTCTGATATTTTTCGAGTTTTTTCCAGTCATCGGCAGTTTGCCGAAATTTACTGATTGATTCGGTGGCGGCATTTTGATTCCACTCGCGGGCAAGCGCAAAAGCCGTCTGCTCGGCGGCGGAAATTCGGACTTCCGAATTTATCGGCTCGATGTTTTGGGGAGAAACATTTAGAACGAATGAATTAAAAATCAGACAGAAAAACAAAAAGGATTTCAAAAAAAACAAATTCATAAAAATGCCTTAGACGTAAGAAAAAAATATCACTTTGAAATCTAAGGCATTTTTACCGTTTTGTAAATATTGTCTGATATTCAGTCAGCAAAAGAAACATCCCAATCAAGCGGAAGCCACGGGAAATTCTTGGTTTTGCGGAAATATTCGAGCATTTCGCCGGGAGATGTTCGCAGATTCGGTGAATTCCATTTCAAATACGGCATACTCCATTTTTTCCCGGCAGACGCGAAAGCTGCCATCGAATCATTATTTCGGGAAAGACTCGCCGGATTTGAATTTTCCGAAAGAACGAGCGAATTCTCCTTCTTTGAATCCTTCTCGAAGTTTTTCCGAATCGGACGCAGGGTTTTTTCGAGATAGTGATCGAGAAACGAAACCCAGGCACTTTTTTGGCGCGGTAACATTTTTCCGCCGCCGAATTTATAGGACAAATATCTTTTCCGCGTCAGAGCAAAAGAGCGCAGAGACCACGGGAAAAACAGCGAAAGTCCGTTTGACCACTGATATTCGGGACCCAGAAAATAAAACTTTACGCATTTTTCGATGGCAGAATTTATATTTCGGCAAATATCGCTGATTTCGGCAAATACGACGTTGATATTTTTCAATTCGACAGATTTTTTTTCGGATGTCAGCAACCGGATAAGCTCGGTGTTTTGTTTGATCAAAACATCGCTTTCGTCGCCGAGAATCCGGCAAAAATCGAAAATATCTACTGCCTGATCGAGAATCAGAGTCTGGCAACTGCAATGACTCTTTAAGATGATCTGTTCGGTTTGTCTTTCCGTTAAAGGATTTTTCAGGGCGTTTAAGAGAGATTTTCCCAGACTGTCGACGCCTTTGACAATGCCCCGAAAATCAAATTCCTGATGCTTTAACTGCTTTGGTCTTAAATCACAAATCGAAATATCAACCGAACGACCGCTTCTAAAAGCGTATTCTTTATTTGCTTCGATGTAAGAAGAGCAAATCATTTCCGCCACATCTTCTTTTTCTAATGTTGAACCGGCATTTTGCAATTTTTGAATAAAACTGCCGTAATCCCAACCCGAGTTTGGAACAAACCCCTGCGAACCGACCAAAAGATCGGCAACACCGGATAATTCATCGGCGGTTTCCAGAGTATTCATCACGCAACTGTCAAAACCGATGATCGAAAATTTCTTTCCGAGCGACCAACCTGTTTCACCTGCGGATTCGGGATTTGTCAGATTTTCCAAAGTCTTAGCGAGATTTTTAAGGGTGATAGAGCCGAACTGATTATTATCGCTGAGAAATGTATCAGGTTGATAACCATCGCCGTGACCGGAAAAAATCAAGGCATAATTTTCGGCTTCGTATTTCTTTTCTCTGACGCACCATTCGACAAACCCGGAAATGGATTTGGTCGAATTTTTGACCTTTCCGATTGATTGCGTCAGCGGCGCAGATGACACAGCGGCAGTATCGGGATTTTGAGCGATGGTTTCGGTAAAATCGAGTAAAACCGTGGGAACTCCGATTGCCGAAGTATCATAAAAAGCCAAAAGAGCGACATTGTTTTTGGGAAACGGCAGACTCTTTTTCATACCGATCAGCCCCGTCACCATATCCTCACTTAAATTATTGTTTCCAGCCATATAGATCATTATTGTCCAATCTTTCATCGTTTTTTTTCTCCTGTTTGTCAATGTTTATTTGAAGAAAAATTTCTTTCTTCTGTTTATGTATGATGAGTTTGGAAAAAAGGTTACACAATCATTTGAGAAGACCGGCTTTGAAAAACCGGGAAAGGTTTGTAACTAATTGTAAATATATGGATTATTTGAATGAAAAAATACAAAATAATTTATTTTTTCATTACCTCCGAAAGAAATGTTCCGTAGCTTTCCTTTAATAAAGGATTTAATCGCCGTTTTATATTTAGCCAAAGCCGAATCAATATCACCGCCTTCCCGGAGTTCAACCCCTCTTTTATAAATCTCCGGAGCTTCTTGAAAAATTTTACCGGATTGCGCTTGTAAATTTAGGGGAATACAGAGAAAATAGAGAAAAAATGTAAGTAGAAATCTGCTCAGAATCTTTTGTAAAAAGCGGGTTTTATTGATTTAAATTTTGATGTGTATAATAACTTGATATGTCGAAAATTTACAAGATTTTTCAGATGTAAGAGAATTTAAGAGTTTTCTGACATTATCCATTTTTAATTATCCATTGGTGCTTACCTGAATATGTAGTGAAATTGTTTGAAATATCAATTAAAATAAAAAATCGGAATTTCCATAAATTTTAAAAGTTAGGCAATATTTCAAAAAACAAAAACGAGAAAAATATGAAAACAAACAAATTTTTACTGATTTTAGCTTTATTGGTTGTGAATTTTAGTATTTCGGCGCAGACGGGGGAAATCAAATTTTCGAAATCTTCAAAAAGCGTCGAAGAATCGGCTCAATTTAAATCCGGCGAATTTATATTTGCACACGTAAATTTCGGCAAACCGCTCGGCACGATGCTGACGCTTGAAGACCGACCTGTAACTTTTTTGACGGAATATTATTCAAAAGGGAAAATGATTGACGGTGAAATGTTCGGTTTCGATGTTGCAAAGGTCAAAGGCGCGAAGCAAACTTCGATGGTTTTTCCGATAATTTCCGATCCGGCGGGGGATATTCCGGCGTTCGGGAAAAATCTTTTTGCAACACGGCTTCCGGCTGCGCTTGCGAAATTGCCGGAAGGAAGGCACGAGATCGAATATCTTGTAAAATCTTATAATTACAAAGATGCGTCCGAAGCATTGGCAAGCGGAAAATTTACGCTCGTGATCGAATCCGGCGCGAGTGCGTGGTATAAAAAAAATGAAAAAGATTCCTACGATTCGATGACAAAACGCGGCGTTTCGACCGTGATCGCCAGCGAACGCGACGTAGCGATGGGTGTGGTCGGCGGAAAAAGTGTGATAACATTGGTCAATAATTGCGGAAGAAGCGTCTGGCTTCGCAAAGCGAGCGGTTCGGACAAACGCGAATACAGGCTCGCGCCCGGACAAGATTTGAAATACGACCGCGATTCGGGTTATCTGGAAGAATGGAATTTCGGCACGAAAAAATGGAATACCGTTACGAAAGTGTTTGAAGCTGATTCCAGCGGAAAAGCCCAAATTTGTAACTAATGCGAATCAGGAGTTGAACAGCCTGTTTGAACAGGCTTTCCGCGAAACGGCAGCTAGCCACGCTCATTTATGGCGTGGTCAAAGTTGTGAAAATTACCGAAAGGGCGTTTTAACGTCCTTTTAAAGCGGCTTGAACCGACCGCCTATTTTGCTAAAGCGCAGGAAAAAGGACGTTAAAACGCCCTTTTGGTTGAAAATTCGATTGACCGCGCCATAAATGACGCGGCTAACTGCCGCGCTAGCGTGGAAAGCCTGATAAATCAGGCTGTTTGATTTCAACTATTAATTCGCATAAATAGAAAATGTTGATCTTAAAAAGAAAATTTATCGGCAAAGTAAAATTAAAAGACTTTTCAGATAACTTTCAAAATATTCAAAATCGCGGTTAAACAGACCGCGATTTTTTTTGTATAATCGGTTAAATTTATGCCAAAACGCACAGATATTAATAAAATTTTAATCATCGGATCGGGTCCGATTGTCATCGGTCAGGCTTGCGAGTTTGATTATTCGGGAACGCAGGCGTGCCGCGCTCTTCGTCAGGAAGGTTTCGAGATCGTTCTCGTCAATTCGAATCCGGCGACCATTATGACCGACCCGGAAATTGCCGACAAAACTTATATCGAACCTTTAACGGTCGAGTCGGTTTCGGAAATTATTGAAAAAGAGCGTCCCGACGCGCTGCTTCCGACGGTCGGCGGTCAGACGGCTTTAAATCTGGCGGTTGATCTATACGAACAGGGCGTTTTAGAAAAGTTCGGAGTAAAACTGATCGGCGCGAATATCGAATCAATCAAAGTCGGCGAAGACCGCGAACTTTTCAAAAAAGCGATGGACGAAATCGGCATTCCGAGTGCGAAAGGCGGTTTTGCTCACACCTGGGATGAAGCGAAAAAAATCGTCGAAACGACAGGTTATCCGGCGATCATTCGTCCGAGTTTTACTTTAGGCGGCACGGGCGGCGGAACGGCATACAACCCGGAAGAATTTGAGGAAATCGTCGAAGGCGGTTTAAGCGCATCACCGATACGCCAGGTTTTGATCGAAGAATCAATCTTGGGCTGGAAGGAATATGAACTCGAAGTAATGCGCGATTTAAATGATAACGTCGTGATTATCTGTTCGATTGAAAACTTCGATCCGATGGGCGTTCACACGGGCGATTCGATCACGGTCGCGCCGGCGCAGACTCTGACCGATGTCGAATATCAACGCCTCAGAGATATGTCAATCGCCTGCATTCGCAAGGTCGGCGTAGAAACGGGCGGCTCGAACATCCAATTTGCGGTAAACCCGGAAGACGGCGACATTCGCATAATCGAGATGAATCCGCGAGTTTCGCGTTCATCGGCATTAGCGAGTAAAGCGACCGGATTTCCGATTGCGAAGATCGCCGCCAAACTCGCCGTCGGCTACACTCTGGACGAAATTCCGAACGATATTACAAAGAAAACTCCGGCAAGTTTTGAACCGACGATTGATTATGTCGTCACCAAAATCCCGAAATGGGCGTTTGAAAAATTTCCCGGCGCGGAAGATGTTTTGGGAACACAGATGAAATCGGTCGGCGAAGTGATGGCAATCGGGCGGACGTTTAAAGAATCTCTTTTCAAAGGTTTGCGCTCGCTCGAAGCCGTCAAGCCGTTGCGGCTCGAAGGCATTCCCGATCACGTATTGCAGCAGAAACTGGCGCGTCCGAATTCACAGAGGTTTTCATATTTAACTTATGCCTTGCGAAACGGTTATTCGATTGCGGAAATTCATCGCCTGACGAAAATTGATCCGTGGTTTTTGGAGCAATTGCAGGAAGTTATGCTGCTTCAAGCGCGGATTGACGGGCGCAAATTGGGCGACGTGCCGAGCGAAGTCCTTCGAACAGCAAAGGAATACGCGCTTTCCGACCGCCGTATTTCTTATTTGACGAATTCGACCGAAAAAGAAGTCCGGGAAAGGCGCAAGGATTTGAATATTCTGCCCGTTTATAAACGGGTTGACACGTGCGGCGCGGAATTCGAATCAGACACGCCGTATCTTTATTCGACCTACGAAGAAGAAAATGAAGCCGAACCGACCGACCGACGAAAAATTATGATCTTGGGTTCGGGACCGAATCGCATCGGGCAGGGAATCGAGTTCGATTATTGCTGCTGCCACGCTTCATTTGCCCTGCGCGATGCCGATTTTGAAACGATTATGGTCAACTGCAATCCCGAAACCGTTTCGACCGATTACGATACGAGCGATAGATTGTATTTCGAGCCGCTGACGTTTGAAGATGTGATGAACATTGTCGAAACCGAAAAGCCGGAAGGCGTGATCGTCCAATTCGGCGGGCAAACTCCGCTTAATTTAGCTGATGAACTGCACAATTCGGGAGTTCCGATCATCGGAACTTCGCCCGATTCCATTGATCTGGCGGAAGACAGAAAACGCTTTAGCGCACTTCTTCAGGATTTAAAGATTCCGCAGCCCGAAAACGGTACGGCGGTTTCCGGCGAAGAAGCAAAAGTGATTGCCGAAAAAATCGGTTATCCGGTCATTGTTCGCCCGTCTTTCGTGCTTGGCGGCAGAGCGATGGCGATTGTCTATGACGAGCAAACTCTCGATGAATATATGCGCTCGGCGGTTGACGCGTCGCCGGAAAAGCCGATCTTGATTGATAAATTCCTCGAACGTGCCGTCGAAATTGATGTTGACGCGCTTGCCGACGAATCAATGGTCGTCATCTGCGGAATTCAGGAACATATCGAAGAAGCGGGAATTCATTCGGGCGATTCATCCAGCGTTCTGCCCGCGCAACACATTGCCGCGGAACATCTCGAAACGATCAAGCATTACACGATAAATCTTGCCAAAGCCTTAAAAGTCGTCGGTTTGATGAATCTGCAATTAGCCATCAAAGACGACCGCGTTTATGTCATCGAAGTAAATCCGCGGGCTTCGCGCACAGTTCCGTTCGTTGCCAAAGCGACGGGCATACCGATTGCCAAGATCGCGTCCCTGATAATGGCAAAGGTCAAAACTCTCGCCGAATTTAATTTGCCGGAAATGCTCGAAGTTCCGATGATCTTTGTTAAATCTCCGGTTTTCCCGTTCAAAAAATTCGCCGGAGTTGATCCGATCCTCGGACCCGAAATGCACTCGACGGGCGAAGTGATGGGCGTTGGCGAAACCTTCGGCGAAGCCTACGGCAAAGCGATGGAAGGCGCGTTTTTGACTCTGCCGATGTCGGGCAAAGCCTTTATTTCCGTCAACGATTCCGACAAAGGTCAAGCCGTTATTCTGGCGCGAAGATTAAACAAACTCGGCTTTGACCTGATTGCAACCTACGGCACAACCAAACGCCTTCAGGAAGTCGGTTTGGAATGCGAAACCGTTTTCAAAGTCAACGAAGGTCGCCCGAACATCGCCGATTACATCAAACAAGGCGAAATTTCTTTAATCATCAACACGCCGCTGGGCAAAACTTCGCACTACGACGAAAAAGCCATCCGCAAAGCCGCACTCCAATACAACGTCCCGTGCGTGACAACAATGACCGGCGCGGAAGCCCTGATCGAGGCGATTGCGACGAAGAAATCACAGGCGAAAATCGAAGTCAGAAGTTTGCAGGAGATTCATGATAAAAGTAAATCATTAATTGTGAATGGTTAATTGCGAAATTTGGAACGTATCGAGTTCCAATTTGTGACGCGCTGAGTCCCGAATCTTTACAATTTTTGTATATGTTCATACAATACAAAATTAGATGAAAGCCGGAATCGAAAATTGTGAAGGTTTTGAATGGGACGAAGGAAATACCAATAAGAATTGGCATCTTCACGCTGTAACTGACGGCGAATGTGAAGATGTCTTTTTTAATGTTCCGCTCATTATCGCTCCAGACATCGAACATTCCGAAAACGAACAAAGATTTTACGCTTTAGGAAGAACCGATTCAGACCGCCGGCTTTTTATGGCTTTTACCGTAAGAAATAATTTAATTCGGGTGATCTCCGCCCGCGATATGACGAAAAGTGAGATGAGAAAATATGACGAAAAAATTAAAAGAGATACCGATTTTTAATAGCGAAGAAGAAGAACGCGAGTTTTGGGCGGAAAATGATTCGACCGAATTTATTGATTGGAAAAATGCTGAAACGGTTATTCTGCCGAAACTAAAACCGACCACAAGAACAATTTCCATCCGAATTTCCGCCTCGATGCTCGACAAAATCCGCCTTGTTGCCAATAAACACGATGTTCCATATCAATCTCTAATAAAATCATTTTTGCAAGAGCGAATTGATGAAGAATTAAAACCTTCAAAAGTTTAAGACTGAAGATTTGGATCAAGAAAATCACAGGTAAATATAAACTTCAGAAGTTTGCAGGAGATTCATCAACAGAAATCAATTGCAAAAGAAATTGATTAACGCAAGAACTTGCAAAAAAGTAGAAATTAAGATTATAGTACCAAGTTGCGTAAATAGAGTGATTTAGAGTAAAAGTTAAAAATGCCTAAAAAATTAACTTTAGAAAATCACTTAACCGAGCTGCAATTACGGCGCAAATATCTGAGTTGCGGGCATTCGCAGGAGAAAAAGAGATGGCAGGCTCTGAGTCTGATCGCCGCCGGGGGAGTTGCCGCGCAAGTCGCCAAACAATTAGGGATGTCAAGTAATTGGATTAGCGAAACCGTGCATCGGTATAACACGGGCGGGGATCAAGGAGTCAAAAACAAATCCAAAAATAAAGGCTCGAAAACGCTGACGGTTGAACAAGTTGCAGAATTAGAAAAAGAGATTGAAAGCGGGAGGAGCGAGGCGGAGCGATTGTGGAGTTCGACAGAGGTAAAGCGGTGGGTTAAGGAGAAAACGGGCAAGCAGATTCACAAAACAACTGCCTGGCGGATGTTTGCCAAGTTAAATTTCACACAGCAAGTTCCGCGTCCAAAGCATCGGAAGCGGGCAAGTGAAGGCGAACGAGCGGAGTTTAAAAAAAGTTAGAGGAAAAGGTTTTGGAAGTAAAACGGGAGAATCCGGAAGCGGAAGTCGGTGTGTGGAGTCAAGATGAAGCGAGATTCGGACTACAGCCGATCATCAAAAAGCGGTGGGCAAAAAAAGGTTCTCGTCCAGTAGCAGAGATTAATCCTCAGTATGAATGGACGTGGAGTTACGCAGCGGTGGAGATGTCTTCGGGTGAGAGTTTCTTTTTGATATTGCCGAACCTGCAAGCCACGTCGGTCGAGATATTTTTACGGGAATTTGCGAAATTTCACGGACTCTCGAAACAAAAGATCGCCATTTTGCTGTGGGACGGCGCACCGGCGCATCGGGCGAGGTTAGATATTACTGACGGAATTGAATTATTTCCGATACCGGCACACACGCCGGAACTGAATCCGAGTGAAAGATTATGGTCGCCGTTAAGAGAAGTAGTAGCGAATCGTTCATTTGAGAAGATCGAGGAAATGGAAGAGGTTTTGATAACTCAAATGAACGACTTATCAAAGCAAAAAGAGTATTTACCAGGGATGACCAATTATCATTGGCTACCCTCTCCATAAATCCTCTTTTTTATGCAACTTGGTATAAGTATAAAATATCAAATTGCCAATACTGATATTTTATTAAACTAAATTAGGATTGGACTCTCAATATATGACTAATTTTGAACTTTGCGATCTCTTTCCAAACAAAACTTTCAATGATTTTCAATTTGAACTAGAATTTAACAGAATAAAAAATGGCTTTGAAAACAGTGATGAAATAAGAATTGATTTTCGTCATTTCAAATGGTTTGACTTATGGTCAATGATTCAACTCTTATTTATTATTGATAAAAGTAAAAACAAAAAAATTAATATTTATTTATTATCGCCTGAGGTTGTTACAAAAGAGGGAAATAAACTCACAGCGTCGAGTGTTTTAAAGTTTTTATTGGAAATGGAATTCCTCGATAGGGCAAAAGAATCAGGTTGTCAAATTTTGATTCAAAATACGTCAGCAAGAAACAAAACCCCAGAAACTGATATTGAGGAGTTACGGCATTTATTTAACGGCTCTGAGGAAAGTTTTACAGTTAGCGAAACTTCTAAACACATAATTCCGATCACCAGAATTTCAAAACTTGATATTAATTATATTAGGGAAAATTTATATATTGAATCCAGAGAAGTTTTTGCCGATTTTTTTTCTGAGTTGATTGTCGAAGAAGCAGGTCTTGGCGATTGTTTATTGTCGGAGTTAGTTTCAAATGTAAGAGTTCATACAGATGGAGAAGGTTATGTAGCTTTGAGAGTAGTTGGCGGTTTAAGGAAAATTAAACACAAAAACCCTGAAAAATACAAAAATGGTAAAGCAGCCCGCACTAACCATAAATTAGAAGATTGGAAACAATTTTTTAGCGAAAGTTATGATGATGGATTCTTTGAACTAATTGTTGCTGATCAAGGAGAAGGAATTTCAACAACAATCAGTGAGAATAAGCCAATTGAGTTAGAAAATGAAACTATCCAAGAAGCTAATAACAAAATTCACAGTTTATTGAAGACTGCTTTGGATCCCTTCTCATCAAGATTAACAACAGAACAACGCAAGGAAAAAGGACTTACAGAATTCACAGGTTTAGGTGCAATCATAAATGTTTTAACTTCTCATAATGGTTGTCTAATGATTCGAGAAAAAGAAACAAGACATATATTTTATGATTCAATCAACAACCATCATTTATTCACAAAATTAAAAATTAAACCAACGAAAACAAATACATCTTTAAATTTTGAAGAAAATGAAGACAAATCATTTTCGTGTATGAAGGGTTCATGTGTTACAGCAATAATTCCCATAAGTGTTCAAAGTAATGTTTTGCCCGAAGAACAAGAGTCTCTACCTGTCGTTGAACTTTCCAAAGATGTTATTGAAAAATATCTTGAAAAGATAAAATTCTTTAAAATTGTTGACGGAGATAATTCAAATAAAAGTTTTTCCGAGAAATATTTTAAAGAATTTAAGTGGGAATTTGTAGTTAAAGAGCTGAAAAAACTTCCTGAAAATCATACTTCGGTTCTTATTGACTTGAAGAATGTTTCAGTAGATAAAAATCAATTATGGACTGGCTTCTCTAAAGTAAAAAAAGTTTGTGATACAAAGAAACTTGCACTTTTTGTCTCCGGGCTTGATGAAAGATTAGCAACCCGACTTGAAGAAAATATATCTTTGGCAGGTAAACGAAGTAAAAAGGAAAATCCATGGGTTTTTATCGGATTTAGTGATGAAGGTAAAGTTTTCATATTTGGATCATCAAAAATTGATGATAAACAGAAACCAACCATGTACTCTGAGATAAGGAGAAATTTTAATAGCTTTGACCAAATAGATGTCAGTAAAGAAACGCAGACTTTACTAAATAACTCTAATTATTTTTCTTGGAAATCTATTGATGAAGTTGGAAATATGGCACCATTTCTCAAAGCTAACTATTCTGTCCTAACTTTTTTATTAAAGAAAAGTTATGCTGGTATCTTAGAGTCACATATCAAGAAACATGATTCAGTATGGATTAAAGATCAACCAGTTGAATTAATAGGAGGAGATATTGTTTCACCTTATCTCTGTATTCATTCGATAACTCAAATCAAAGGTATATATCCCGACCTTGCCAGATTAATTCGTATTACTTCGAATGAATTTGAATTTGATTTCGTTCTCAGTGTTGGAACGGCGGCAAGAACTTCTATTGCCAAGGATTTGAGTGATTATTACCTACGCAAACAATATATAAATAAGTCGGACAATAATCCGAAAAAAGTTATTTATTATTCATACCAAGATTACTTTAGTTTTGATCACGGAGAAGATACTAAATCAATAATTACCCCGGAATCAAAAGTATTGATAATCGTTGATGGTATACGAAAAAGTGAAAATTGTGATGAAGCGATTGATCACGTCAGTGACTGCGGCGCAAAGGTAAATGCTATTATTGCATTGATTGATTTAAGTGGTGATTTGACTTCTGAAAAAGACGACATACCATTGAGAAATGTTTTGAGTATGCCTGTCCAAGCCAATAATGGTTTACAACCAAAATTAAAAGAAGACCCATATTCTCATAGACTTAAACAACTTAAACAAACAGATGAAGACGAATGGGAGGTACATTACGAACAAACTCGTGCGTTTCAATTTGTTGAATCGTTTGGAATAATTCAAAGAGGACATACCGTTTTTTTAGATCAACATCTCTGGCGTGGCTTTGCCCTATCATATTTATTTCACAGTAAGACCACATTAAGTGTGGAATTAATTAACCAACTCATTTCTATTGTTAACAAAGATGAAGTTGATGCAATTCTTTATCCTGAACACTCATCAATTGGAAAGTTAGT
>JBBRVS010000018.1:0-42779 GCA_038246645.1 Pyrinomonadales bacterium | reverse complement strand
ATTCTTTTCCGGTTCGGGTTTTAGCGGTTCGATAGTCGTGATTTCCGGTTCCGGCTCTTCAATTCTGTTCGCCGGTTCGCTTTGTGGTTTTTCTTCCTTTTCAATTGCCGTAACTTGCGGGATATTTCTTTTCGGCTCACCTTCGGATTGCCTGGCAAATGAAATAGCCGTGTTTATTCCGCTTGTCGGTTCGGTTTTGAACGATCGCGGTTTGCCGCAGCTCCAGCAAAATTTAAAGTTTTCCTCGCTTTGATTTTCGCAATTTTGACACGTCCACATAATTTGTTTACCGAATAATTCTGAATTTGAAGTTTTTCAATAATAATTTACTACAAACGGCTGAATTATCAAAAAATTTTTGAAATTCAAGATTTTTTTCGATAAATCCTTTGAAGCCGATAAGTTTATTGAAACTTTTCGGATAAAATCCGAGTATCAGGAATGTATTTGATTTCGGTAAGATAAACGCGCCCGAATTTTTTATAAATTCAGCTTTAGTATCATATTTTACTATTTAACTTGAGTTGCCGGTTAAAGCTTAGTGAAGATATTAACCGCTAAAAACGCGAAAAACACGAAAAAAGAAATGTTGATTGGTTTTATTAATTTTAGCGTTTTGCGCGTTTTTAGCGGTAAAAAAAATTAAAAGTTTTATAACCGGCAACTTGGGTTATTTAGAGGATTTTTAACCGATGATTTAAAGCGTGTTTTTTTACCGAAATCAAAAAAATCAAATAAAAAAAAGAATCAGGAGAAATTATGAAAGGATTTATCAAGCAATTAATTTGTTTGAATTTTGTTCTTGCTTTGATGCTCTCGCCCGTTTTAACTCTGACGGCTGAGGCGCAAAACGGAGCGCAAAATTCAGTTCCGAAAATCGAATTTGAAAAATATACGCTGTCGAACGGAATGGACGTAATTTTGCACGTTGACCGCAAACTGCCGATTGTTCACGTCAATCAATGGTTTCACGTCGGTTCGGCAAACGAGCGTCCGGGCAGAAGCGGTTTCGCGCATCTTTTTGAACATATGATGTTTCAAGGTTCGAAAAATGCGAGCGGCGATTACCTGCAATACGTCGAAGCCGCCGGAGCAAATCTTTTGGAGGGCGGCGTGAACGGCACGACCAATCAGGATCGGACGAATTATTTTGCGACCGTTCCATCGGGAAATCTGGAAAATCTTTTGTGGGTTGAAGCCGACCGTCTGGCGACTCTGCCTGAAGCATTAACGAAGGAAAATCTCGATAATCAGCGCGATGTCGTCAAAAACGAACGCCGCCAAGGACTTGAAAATCAGCCGTACGGTCGCTGGTTCAAACTCGTGACGGAAAATCTTTATCCGAAAGGTCATCCGTATTCGACCGATGTCATCGGTTCGCACGAAGATCTGACCGCCGCTTCCGAACAGGACGTGAAAGATTTTTTCCGCGAATATTATACGCCGAACAATCTTTCACTCGTTATTTCGGGTGATTTTGATGTGGCGCAAACCAAACAATGGATCGAAAAATATTTCGGCACGATTCCGTCAGGCGCGACACTGGCGCGACCGATTAAATCAATCCCGAAACTCGACGGCGAAAAAGTTATCGAAGTCAGCGACCGCGTTCCGCAATCACGAACATATTTTGCCTGGACTGCTCCGGCATATTTTGACGCGGGTGATGCCGAACTCGAACTCGTCGCAACGATTTTGACCGACGGGCTTTCGGCGCGGCTTAACAAGGCTTTGATTTACGATAAACAACTCGCTTCAAATGTCGTCGCCTTCGGCAACGGGCAGCCGCTTTCCGGTTCGTTTTTGATGTGGGCAACGGCGCGTCCGGGCGTTGATGTCAGGGAAATCGAAAAAATTATTGACAGCGAAATCGCGCGTCTTGCCAAAGACGGACCGACAACGGAAGAATTAAACCGGGCGAAAACGAAATGGGAATTTAATTTCATCGCCGGTCTGGAAAGAATCGGCGGGTTCGGCGGAAAATCCGATCTTTTAAATCAATACAACATATTTTTAGGCGATCCCGGAAAATTTGATGAAGACCTCGAAAGACATCGCAATGTTTCGATTGACAGCGTAAAATCGGCGGTCAATACCTATTTGAATACGAAAAACCGTCTGCTCGTCAGATTCAGCCCGACCAAAGCCGGACCGCCTTCGCAGGTTGCGCTCGACCGGACGAAACAGCCGCCGCTCGGAGGCGACAAACCGTTCAAAGCACCGGAAGTTAAAACCGCGAAACTCGAAAACGGAATGGAAATTTTCGTGGTCGAACGTCCCGATCTTCCGAAAGTAGCCGTTTCATTAGCGACGAGAGCCGGAAGCGTCGGCGATCCGAATACCAAAGCCGGAACAGCGGCAATCACGAATCGAATGATGCGGCGCGGCACAAAAACGCGAAACGCTCTGCAAATTGACGAAACGCTCGGAAATCTCGGAACAAATATATCGGGCGGCGCGGGCAAAGAATCTTCAGGACTCAATCTCGAAGTTCTCAAACGCAACGTCGGCACATCGCTCGAAGTTATGGCGGATGTCGCCATAAATCCGTCATTTCCGGCGGATGAATTTGATCGAGAAAAGAAACAAACGCTCGATAATCTGTCGCAGGCGGCAAATAATCCGAACGCCATTGCCAACCGCGCGGCGTTTATGCTCGCCTTCGGCGCGGATCATCCGTACGGCAAACCGACGGGCGGGCTGCCTTCGACAATTCAGGCAATTACGCGGGAAGACCTGGTCAGTTTCCATCAAACTTACTGGAAACCGGCAAGTTCCGCGCTTGTTTTTGTCGGCGACGTCACGCTTGCCGAGGCAACCCAACTGGCGCGTCAGCATTTCGGCACTTGGTCGGGCGGCGCGGCTCCGGCGGTCACTATTCCGGCGGCGAAACCGATGGGCGCAGGCAAGGTTTATTTGATTAATCGGCAAGATGCGGCGCAAACGGTCGTTAATCACATTTTGCCCGCACCGCAGAGAAAATCGGACGATTATTATTCGCTGACGCTTGCCAATGCGGTTTACGGCGGAGGTTTCGGAACTCGTCTGAATCTTAACTTACGCGAAGACAAAGGCTATTCCTACGGAGTTTTCGCCTTTCCGCAGCAATTTTCAAAAGGCGGTGTGTGGCTCGCTTCCGGCGGAGTTCAGACGGATAAAACCAAGGAATCCGTCGTTGAATTTATGCAGGAACTAAAAAATCTCGCCGGCGCAAAACCGATCTCCGAAAAGGAATTATCAACGGCGCGGCTCGGCAAAATTCGCGGTTACGCCCAGCAATTCGAGTCTTACGGCAGAATTGCCGGACAGATCATCGCGCTCTGGCAGGAAGGTTTGCCGCTCAGCGAATTGCAGGGCGAACCCGATGAACTGGCAAAACTCGGACTCGGCGCGGTCAATGCCACCGCCGCCAAATACTCCGCACCTGCCGGAACGACGCTTCTGCTGGTCGGTGATTTATCGAAAATCGAAGCCGGAATTCGTGAATTAAATCTTGGCGAGATTGTAATTCTCGATGTCGAAGGAAAACCCGTGAAATAAAAAAAAGCCGGGAGCGCAGGTTGGCAACCTGCCTGAGTCCGTAGGGACGAAAAAGCGTTTGCATCGAATAAAGTTTATTGGAATCGAAGGCTTTTTCGCGCTCACGCGCTCATGCAGACTGGCAGTTTGCGCTCCCGGCAATTTCAAGATTATTTTTCTTCAGACATTGTTGTGCCTGAAGCCAATTTTCCGAAAAATTTGTAATCGGCTTTTTTGCCGTTGATTTCGAGTCGCCAATGCGTAAAATCTTCCGCGTTGTCACAACCGTTTCCGCGTCCTTGCAAAACCAGAAAATAAGTTGTCGGTTTGATAATTCCGGCTTGGAAAATTCCGTTTCCCGTCTGTACGTTTCCCTTAAAACGCCATTCCTTATAAAGCAGCGGTCCGCCGCCGCCGCTCGTTTTGCCGTCGTGAATATCAGCCTTAAAACTCACCATTTGCGCCGGAAGCGGCAAAACGAGTGTTCCGGTTTTTCCGTTATACGCCTTAAAATTCAACTTCCAGGTTTTTGTCGCAAACGAATCAGTCAGATTAAATTTCCAGTATTCGGTATCTTCGGCGGCTGCCGTTAAACTCTCCAAACCTTTTATATTTTCAGCCCCAGCCGCATCCATATAAAGCTGCGGGTCTTGGGCAAATTTTATATCCTGTAAAACTTCCAGATTATAACCGTCGGGTTTTCCCGTCCAAATGCTGTACAAGCCATCTTCCGAGCAACACGCACAGGCAAAAGAATTTACCGGCGCGGTCATCAGAAAAGTTACGACTAAAAATAAAACGGATAAGCGAAATTTCATACAGTTTTCTCCTTGTAAATTATTGTGAATACTTGCATTTATTAAATGCAAAGTCAATTGAATTTTTAGCAGATCGGAGAGATTTCGGTCGTTTTCAGAAGGCTTTTAATTTTTAATTTTGCGCCGCTGGCATTTCGGGCAGAAATAGCTCGACCGCCCGGCTTGTTTTAATCTTTCTATTTTGGTCGCGCAATTGACGCACGACTCGTTTTCGCGGTCATAGACGCGCCAGTGATTTTCAAAACCGCCGCCGTAATAACTGCTGTCTATATTTTCGGGATCAACATTCAAGGTCGAACCGTGATTGATTGATTCGAGTAAAACTTCCCGGATGAATTTATGCAGAAGATTCGCTTTAACGGCGGAAACTTCGTTTGCCGGAGTTTGCGGATGAAGTTTTGCCAGAAACAGTGCTTCCGCCGCATAAATGTTGCCGAGACCCGTAACTTTTGTTTGATCGAGCAGAAATTCCTTCAGACTTTTGGTCGAAGTTTTCAAAACGGCGCGGAAGTATTTTTGAGAAAATTCTTCGGAAAAAGGTTCGGGCGCGAGTTTTTTGATTTCCTTTGTTTCACCCAATTCAGAGGTTTCGACGATCTTCATAAAGCCGAAATGTCTCTGATCGGAGAAGATCAGGCGCGTTTCGTCCGAAAAATAAAAGATCGCGTGCGTAAATTTCGGCAGCTCTGTTTCAACCGGCAAAAGCCTAAAACGTCCGCTCATCCTGAGATGAACCATCAAAGTTCTTTTATTATTTAAATCAAACAAAATATGTTTGCCGCGTCTTTTAACCGAATTTATTACGGAATCCTTTAATTTTTCGGCAAATTCCGGCGGCGGATTGTCCGGTGCGAGCCGTGCGCGTAACAGTTCGGCGATCAGTATTTTTCGTTTTGAAACAAGTTTGTCCAGCGATCTGGTGACAAGTTCGACTTCCGGTAGTTCGGGCATTATTTTTTCCTGATGAGCTGGGTTTTTGTAACTTTTATTTAAAAGGTGTTTTTCCAAAAAACTCCGATCACTTCTAATCCTTTGCTAATTTTCCTGATATCGGAATACAATTTGCTGTTGCTGAAATACCAGTGCAGAATCAGAAAAAAAGCGGTTGAAATATATGAGATAACTATTGAAATTAAAAAGATAAATGAATCAACCGCGTCAATCGTCAGTTCCATCAATCCTGAAGCAAAAACGAAAAATCCGCTGATATACGAGCTGATTAAAAACAAACAAAATAATCTGCCGAAAAAAGCCGTACGGTTTTTTGTCAGATAAAAAATCTTTAAATCCGAAAAATGAAAAATCGAGAAAAAAGCGGTGACGATCAATGCCCAGAAATAGGCGTAACGGATGAATTCAACAGTCAAAAACATCGCCAGAGCGCCGACAATTCCCCAAATCAAAATTGCTGCGATCAGCCAAAAAACATCCGTGATGAATTTTTTTATTCGCGCTATCAATTTTTATACTTTCGTGTAATCGGTCAGCGAGGTTTTATCGCCCAACACCGCGCCCGGGCTGACAAAGGCATTTCTGCCGATGTGGCAGCCGCGCCCGATGATCGCGTTTCTGATTTCCGCCGCCGAATTAATGCGCGTGTGCGCCCAGATTACCGAATTTTCGATGATCGCTTTTTCTTCGATGTGAACACCTTCGCCGATCACCGAATTTTTAATCCGGGCGTTCGGTTTGATGATGCAATCTTCGCCGATTATAGAAGATTTATCAATACTCGTCGTGTGGGAAATTTCGGAATTGATCGGTTTTTCAATCGCGAAACCTTTGATCTTTCCGCTTAAAAAATCGTGATGCGCGGTTAAATAACTTTCCGGCGTGCCGATGTCGCGCCAGTAATTCCGGTCTAAAATGTAGGCGTAAAAAGGTTTGTCGTGCTTTAGTAAATCGGGAAAAACATTGTATTCAAACGAATAATTTTCTCCCGCCGGAATCAAATCCAGAACTTCGGGTTCGAGAATGTAAATTCCGGCATTGATATTGCACGTCGAAAGGTTTTCGAGTTCTTCCGGTTTCGGTTTTTCCAAAAAACGCCGAACTTTTCCGTCCGGGTCGGTTTCGACCAAACCGTAAGCCGAAGGATTCTCGATCGCAGTTAGAACAATCGTCGCTTGCGCCTGATTCTTTTTATGAAATTCGATGACTTTGCCAATATCAACATCGGTCAAAATATCGCCGTTAAAGACAACGGTCGTTTCATTGATTCCTGCAGACGCATATTTATACGCGCCGCCCGTTCCCATCGGCGCGGGTTCGGTAATGTATCGAAGATTTACACCTTGTTCCAGACCGTAGCCGAGCAGATGTTCGATTTTATCGGGCTGATAGTTCAGGGAAAGCGTAATGTCGGCAATTCCGGCACGTTTCAAAATTTCGATTTGATAGAGCAGAAAAGGGCGGTTTGCAAAAGGAACAATCGGCTTCGGGGTATAGACGGTCAGCGGTCGAAGCCGGGTGCCTTTTCCGCCTGCCAGGATAATTGATTGCATAAAAATTTCTGAAAAATAGTGATTGATTAGGTTTTTGATTATTGGTGAAAAAGTTTAAAAGTGAAAATGTGAAAAAGTTTTTGATACTTCCGGCAGATTTATTCTTAAAAAAATAAATATACTTTATCAGAAAATATCTATAAATTGGTATAAAATAAACTTTTTCACATTTTCACATTTTCACATTTTCACATTTTCACTTTTAAACTTTTTTTTGAAAATCCAACCTAAACAGGTACGTAAAATAATAAAACTCCATTGCTAAGACTAGAAAATATTGCTCCAAAAATCAAAGTCGAAGCAATAACAAAATATGTGATTAAATATGACAAAAAATGTTAAAACTTGTTGACAAAATTTAACGGGACGTGATAGTTTTAATCTTGAAGGTTTAGCAGATTTGTCTGTCTGCACATAGATTCCCCTCGAAAGTAAATTCATACAAATTTAGTTAGAAAATTCAAATTCTAATGGTCATTTAATTCACAATGAGCTTTGATAAAATAAAGGCAATGAGAGGTGCCGAGCGTTTTCTGTCGCAAGGAAAAATTCGTTCGGCAATCAACGAGTACAAAAAAGTCGTCGAAGAAAACCCGAAGGATTTCAGCACGCTGAATATCATGGGAGATTTGTATGTAAAAAATTCGGAAATTAATGAAGCGGTCGAATGTTTCCGGCTGGTTGCCGAGCATTATTACGGGCAGGGTTTTGCCAACAAAGCGATTGCGATCTACAGCAAAATTTCAAAATTGCAGCCGAATTCTTTGGAAGTTACGGCAAAGTTAGCCGAACTTTATAAAATGCGCGGCTCTTTTGCCGAAGCTCGTGAGCAATACACACGGCTCGCCGAAAATTTTCAAAACAAAGGAAAAAAACTCGAAGCTCTCGCCGTTTGGAAGGAAATCGCCGCCCTCGATCCGCAAAATACCGAAGTTTATCTGTCAATTGCCGAAGCCTGCGTTCAGGAAAATCAGATGAGCGAGGCGGTTGATGCCTTTGCCGAAGCCGGTTTGAGATTCAATACTCAGGAAAAATACGATTCCGCCGTTTTAGCCTTCTCAAAAGGACTTCTCATTCAATCAAACGATATAAAGACCTTAAACGGTTATGTGCTGGCAAAAATCGGTTTGGGGTGCGCCGATGAAGCGGCAGACACGCTGGAAAGAGTTTTAGAGGATAATCCGTATAGCCGCGATATTTTGAATCTGTTAATTGATTGCTATGTGGATATGAAAAATCCGGTCAAAGCCGAACAAACCGTCATCAAGTTAGTTCAGCAAGAACCGGCGAATTATCCGAAGTTTTTAGAAGTCGTCAACATTTATATGAAGGAAAATGATCTGGAATCATCCGTCAGGGTGCTTTCCGTTTCGTTTGAACATATTCTCGGCGCGGGACATTCGGATGAATTTTTAGGTTGGATCAATGAAATTTTAGCGCGCAACCCGGAATATCTCGAAGGATTGCGCCTTTTGATTCGTTATTATTCGTGGCATCGCAACGATGTGGAAATCAGAAAATCGCTGGAAAGATTGGCGGAAACCGCACGTGTCAATGAAGCGGTCGAAGACGAACGGTTCGCGCTCGGACAGCTCGCGGCGATGTCGCCTCTGCAACCCGAATATGCCCAACGCCTGCAGGAACTCAAAACGATCTACGGTGTGGTGGAAACCGAAATTGTCAAAGAAGTAAAACAACCGGAAGTTCCCGACTTCGAGAGTTTTGTCGCCTTAAACGGCGATGATGAAATAAATGTCGAAGGCACGGAATTTATCGAAAGTTTTGAGCAATACGACGGTGATTTCAATTTTGCGGACAGCACCGATGCTTCGCTTCTGGCAGACGCTTTTAATCCGAACGGCAGCGACGCGACGATTCGTGAATTCGATTTTTACAACACAGATTTGACCAATGATTTGCTCGAAGACCCATCGTTGATCGAGGAATTTCACTCATTAAATCCGGTGGCGGAAAAGGGTGCGGCAGAATCCGATCTCAATCTTTCAGAAGAATTAAAACTGCAAAACGAGATCGAAAGCGTCGAATTTTATTTAACGCAAGGATACAATGATCTGGCTTTGAAATGTTTGGACGCGCTGATCGAAGAATTCGGACAAAACCCGAAATTATTGGAAATGCGCCGGGGCATTCCCGGATTTGAGCAGGTTACACCGGAGATCGAACTGCCCGGGATTGCAGAAAATGCGCCAGTCGCCGAAGAACATCTCAAAACTGATGAAATAATCGGTTCGACCCTCAATGTTTTTGAACAATTCAGAAACGAACTCGGTTTGGAAGAAGCCGCCGAAAACGAAGAAAACGATTATTCGACCCATTATCAAACCGCCACCGCTTATAAAGAAATGGGTTTGATGGAAGACGCGATCAAGGAATTTCAAAATGCGATCAATATGGTCGGAATCAACGACGGAACGCGCCGGTATTTTCAATGTGCCAATCTTTTAGGGCATTGTTTTATGATGAAAGGAATGCCGAATCTGGCGCAAACCTGGTTCAAACGCGCACTTGAAACCGCTAATTTAAATGACGATGAAATTCAGGCTCTGCATTACGAACTCGCCATTGCCTACGAAGCCAGCGGCGAAACGGATAAAGCCTTTCAGCATTATGAACAAGTTTATGCGCTGGATGTTGATTACCGCGACATCGGTCGGAGAATTCAAAATTTACGCGAAAATTATTCTTCCTCGATGATTAATTAATAATAAGAGCAAATAAATGTAAAAAGGCGGTTTAGTTGCAGAACTTACCGCTTTTTTTGTGTCTTTTCGGCGTTCTTGTATTATAATTCCAATCGTTTACCAAAAGGAGAAATCTATGACCGATGTTAAAGAAGGTTCGATTGTAAAATGCGCGTTTTGCAAAAAAGAAGTAGCGGTGCAATATTTGGCAGAATACGAAGGTATTCAAGTTTATAATCTGGCGTGTTTTCACCGCAACGCGCTTTGCCCGACGTGCGGCAATATGGCAAGGGATATCAGCGAAAAAATTTCAAAAGTCGAAAAACACTGCATAACCTGCGATCCGCCGCTTGATGACGATTAAATATCTTTAGTAATGCAAGCTTTTTTATAATTTCAGATTTCAAATTATAAAACTAATTTACAATACCTACGCCAAATTAAGCGGAAGAATTTGGAAAGGGACAGCGATGAATACTGCCGATGCGAGAAATGACCGCTTTGACCTTTTTAATTAAATTTTCTTCTGCTTTCGGCTCAACTATGTTTATTGTTTCAAGCGCGTAATATGCGCCTCGAAACTGACTTTTCAGATCATTGATGCCGACACAACTGTTCGCTCTTTCGCGCAACAATTTGGCACTTAAATTGACCATCAAAAATGACAGATTTGCCGCATTTTCCACTTCCAAATGCTTCATTTGGTGGTAGTATTTGACACAATCTTTACACCTTAATTATATGCTTCCCAATGAATCTCAAACTAGAAAACGGCTTATTGATGGTCAAATTCAAAAAGCCGGATGGAATATATCAGATAAACTGCAAGTGCGTTTTGAAGTTCCGGCGAGCGGCAATGATGAAGATTGGACGGATGGAATAACAGATTACAGTCTTTATTTGCCGAATGGTGAAATAATTGCCGTTGTCGAAGCAAAAAAACAAAGCAGAAGTCCACACACAGCTCGTCAACAAGCGTTAATTTATGCCGAAAACATCGAACAGAATCAAAGTTTTCGCCCGTTAGTTTTTCTGGCGAACGGAAACGAGATTTGGTTTTGGGATACTGAAGAAGAAACACCGCGAGCGGTCGCGGGATTTTTTTCGAGAGAAGACTTAACGCGATTACTTTTTATTAAGCAGAACAAACAAACACTTGCTGATACTTTAATAAATGCAGACATTTCCGGGCGTTTGTATCAGATGGAAGCGATTCGTCGCGTTTCTAAAACCTTTGATTTTGATAAAAAGCGTCGCGCCTTGCTCGTGATGGCGACGGGAACGGGAAAAACCCGGACTTCGATGGGATTGATTGATTTGTTTTTGAAAACCAATCAGGCGCAAAAAGTTCTATTTCTTGCCGACCGCGATGCTTTGGTTGACCAAGCCTTAAACGACGGAATCAGACAGCATTTGCCGAATGAACCAAATGATCGGATTTTTACGCACAATATAGAAAAAAATAAACGGCTTTATGTTGCAACGCTGCACACCATCGGCAGATGTTTTGAAGAATTTTCTCCGGCGTTTTTTGATCTGATAATTTTTGACGAAGCGCATCGTTCGATTTTTAATAAACTCGGAGAAGTCATTCGGTATTTCGACGCTCGAATGATCGGATTGACGGCAACGCCAGCCGGCTTTGTTGATCGTGATACCTTTCTGCTTTTCGATTGTCCCGACAGCATTCCGACATTTTGCTATTCATATAGCCAAGCTATCGAAGAAAATGTGTTGGTTGATTACAGCCTTTATAAAGCACAGACAAATTTTCAGCGCGAAGGCATAAAAGGTATAGATTTAACCGAATGTTCAAGGCGATATTTACGAGTTTTTGTTAAGCAAACTTGGCGAACAAAGCGGACGCAACGGGCAGTTTCGCACACCGCGCCATATTATTCGGATGATGGTGCAGATGATTGATCCGAAGGTTAATGAAAGAATCTGCGATCCGGCGGCGGGAACTTGCGGTTTTTTGGTTAATGCTTATCAATACATTCTGGAAAAAAATACGAGCAAGGAAATTCTTCAATACGACGAAGAAGGAATGCCGCACAATCTGATCGGTGATCTGCTCGATGAACGAAGCGAAGAATTTTTGCAGACCGAAGCCTTGACCGGATTTGACAGCGATTCGGGAATGACGATGTTGCGGATCGGTTCGATGAACTTGATGCTTCACGGCATCAAGCATCCGCGATTTTTTTACAGCGATACACTTTCGAGCAATTACACCGAAGAACGCCGTTATGATGTCGTTCTGGCAAATCCGCCGTTCAAAGGCGCGATGGATGCGTCTTCGATGGGCGATGAATTACCGACCAACGTAAAAAAGACCGAGATTCTTTTCCAACATCTTTTCTTGCGTATTTTGGAAATGGGCGGACGTTGCGGCGTGATCGTGCCGGACGGCGTTTTGTTCGGTTCGTCAAACGCGCACAAAGCCATACGGGAAAAGATCATTGAAGAAAATCGTCTGGAAGCCGTCGTTTCGATGCCGAGCGGAGTTTTCAAGCCTTACGCCGGAGTTTCGACCGCCGTTTTGATTTTCACCAAAGGCGGCGCGACCGACAAAATTTGGTTTTACGATATGGCAAACGACGGTTTATCGCTCGACGACAAACGCGCTAAAGTTGCCGAAAACGATATTCCCGACATTCTCGAATGCTGGCGCAATCGTAAAAACGAAGAATTTCACCAAAGCCGCGCCCGAAGACTTGCCGAATTGCACGAAGCGGTTGCGCCGATGAAAACAAGACGGCTCGAATTTCACCGCCGTCTCAATCGTCTGACTTATGAAAGCGTGATCGCGCCGCCCGAAGATGAAACGGCACGAATAACGCTCGAAACCGAAGAAAAGCTGGTGGCGGAATTAAACGAACAAATCGCGCCGATTCAAAAAGAGATTGACCAACTGACCAGACAATTTTGGGTAACAAAGCAAGATGTCCGGGCGCATAAATACGACCTTTCCGCCAGCCGTTACCGACAAATCGAGACGGACGAAACATTTTACGAAGAGCCGAATATTACGCTCGAAAGACTGGTGAATTTGGAAAATATAATGAAAGACGAAACAAAAAATCTGCTTCGGACAATCGGAAATTTGAGTTATGATGTAGCAGAGGCGAATTAAAATGAGGAGATAACAAAATGCCGCAAACGAATGTAAATACAAAAGACGCTTTTTATATCAAGCCGACACAAATCAAGACTGTTTTCAGCGAAAAAGAAATGTCGCCGCTTGGCAAAAAGTTGATGAAAATCGCAAAGGAAATCGAAAATTCCGACGAACCGGCTTTTGATGAAGCCGACATCGAGCGGGAATTGGAAAAAAGACGCGGCGGATTTATAAGAAATGGCGAATAAAATTTAGAAGGGAGTTTTAGAAAATGACACAAGTTTTAGACAAATCACAAAAAGTCAATGCAGTTTTGCCGAAGTTGAAAGTAAAGCCCGAAGAACGCCTGCAACATTTGATTGCCGAACATAAAGGTAAGTTAGCGGCTTCGTATGAAGAACTGCTCGGCGGTGAAATCACTAATGACGAAACTGCCGACGACATTATCAAAGCCGTCCGCGAATGGCGCGATTTTTCGACGGACAGGAGTTTTGATTGATGGCTGTCGTTCTCGATACCGACATCGTTTCTTATCTTTACAAAGAAGATTCCCGCGCCGCATTGTATCGTCCGCATTTGAGCAGTCAACCTTACGTTATCTCGTTTATGACATTGGCGGAACTGCGGCATTGGGCTTTGGGACGCAATTGGGGCGCGAAACGCTTTGCCGAACTGGAAGAATATCTTTCGGCTTTTCTGGTTGTCTTTGCCGATGACGATCTTTGTCGCATCTGGGCGGAAGCGATGAACAGCGCGAGAAAAAACGGCAAACCGATTTCGGCGGCGGACGCTTGGGTTGCGTCAACAGCATTGATTTTAAATATTCCGCTCATCAGCCACAATCGCAAACACTTCGTCGGCGTTGACGGCTTGACGATAATTTCCGAAGCTAAATAAGCCGATTTACCGTGCCTTTTCAAATATCTCTTCGATTTATTAAACAGGCTCAAGCAGTAAAAGCTCCGCCGAATTTTTGGCGCGTTTGGAAGAATGAAAACAAATTGTTTGACTCGATGACAATCATTTGTATTGCTATCAATTTTTGCTATCTTTGTTTTAATGAATCGAAAGCATCAAAAAATCTTGGCTGCCATTTTTACAAAACCTACTTTGGCATCAATTAATTTTTCGGACATTGAAAAATTGTTAGTTTCATTAGGCGCGGAAAGGTTTGAAGGAAGCGGTTCGAGAATTGCTTTCGTAATGCCGAATAATTTGAAATGGGAAGCGCATCGCCCACATCCGAACAAGGAAGCTAAGAAATATCAGGTTGAATCGGTTCGGGAATTTTTAGAGAGGTTAGACATTAGCAATGAATAATATAATGAGTTACAAAGGTTTTACGGCAAAAGTAGAATTTTCGCCCGATGATGAAGTGTTTTTCGGACGACTAATCGGCATTGACGACGTTGTTACATTTGAAGGTCAAACTGTTGACGAACTCAAAAAATCGTTCGCCGAAGCCGTTGACTTTCATCTCGAAGTTTGCGAAAAGACCGGGCAAAAGCTAAAGAAAAACTATTCGGGCAAATTGTTGTTTCGCTTTAACAGCGATCTTCACGCCCGCATCGCCGCCGCCGCCGAAAGCAAAGGCAAAAGTATCAACGAATTTGCAAAAGAAGTTTTTGAATCGGCAATAAGCTAAAATCTGCCGAATTTTTGGCGCGTTTGGAAGAATGAAAAAAGTCGCTTTATCTAAAATTACGGAAATCATTAACGGCTTTGCTTTTGAGTCGGAAAATTTTAACAGTAACGGTGTCGGTTTGCCAATTGTTCGTATTAGAGATGTCGTACGCGGATTTTCTAAAACTTATTTTTCAGGTGATTACGATAAAATTTATGAAGTTCAAAACGGTGATTTGCTGATTGGAATGGATGGTGAATTTAATATTGCACAATGGCAAGGTGGAAAAGCATTGCTGAATCAACGAGTCTGCAAGATTGTCGCAAAAGCAGATGTTTCTAATTTATCATTTCTCAAATACAGATTAAGTCTTTTGTTAAAAGAAATAGAAGACAAAACACCTTTTGTAACTGTAAAGCATCTTTCATCTGATAAATTAAAAAAATCTGAAATCGAACTTCCAAAACCCGACGAACAAAAGCGGATTGCCGCGATTTTAGACAAGGCTGACCGTCTGCGCCGCCAACGCCGTTTTGCCCAAACTCTTTCGAATTCTTTTCTCCAATCCGTCTTTATCAAAATGTTCAGCGATATTTTCGAGAATGAAAAAGATTTTGAAATTGGCGAGCTAGGTAAAAAACTTTCTTTTATGACAAGCGGTTCAAGAGGTTGGGCAGAATATTACACGGACAAAGGCGATTTATTTTTGCGAATTCAAAACGTCAATAAAGGTGAACTTTTACTCAATGACATTGCTTTCGTTCAAGCACCTGACACAGCCGAAGCACGAAGAACAAAAGTAAAAGAAGGCGATGTTTTATTAACGATTACAGCCGCATTAGGAAGAAGCGCAGTAATTCCGAAAAATCTTCCGACAGCATACATAAATCAGCATATTGCCTTGCTTCGAGTTAAAGACATAAATCCGACATTTGTTTCGCATTTCATAACATCCCAAAGCGGACAATCGCAAATTAAAATGCTTGACAAAGAAGGCGTGAAATCCGGCTTGAACTTTGACGACATCAAAGGAATAAAAATTTTGTTGCCGTCGCCTTCGTTACAAGAAAAATTCGCCGAAATCGTCCAAAAGTTTGAGCGCGTCCGCCGCCAACAACGCGAAGCCACACGCCAAGCCGAACATCTTTTTCAAACCCTGCTCCATCGCGCCTTTCGCGGTGAATTGTAGAATCAGGCAATGTTTCAACAGGAGAATAAAATGATCGAGAAAAATCAAAAGTTTCGTTGCATAGTCTTTATTTTTTATCTTTACTCAAACACATTTTTAATGAAAGTAAAATGTGTTTGAGTAAATATCATAAATTGTGGATAATTTTAATTTGAAGATTGTTTGAAATTAGTAAAAGAAACGCTATTTCGGTTTTTAGTTCCGAAAACATTATGTATTCTTAATTAAAAGATTGAAAAAAAATGTGTGCCTATAGTGTGCCGACTGCGCCAATTCTGAGAATTTCAGCCAAATCTTTTCAAACTAATTCAAAGTATTAACCAAGTTTATGCCAATAATTATCCAATCTAAAAGCAAATTAAAGCAGATGGGTAAAATTGGTTAAAGTACTGTAAAACCAACTATTTATGATTGCAAAACTTACCGTTGTTTTTTTTATTATCCTTTGTTTAATGGTCGGCGTTTTCCTGACGCTGCTTCCGTGGGTGAATTTTGGCGGGATTGTTGATTGGGGTGATAATTATATTTTAAACCTGATTACGCAGAAAACCGGACTGACTTTTATCAAAGAAATGGTCGCTTCGGGTTGGTTTCGCGGAGCAGTTACGGGTTTGGGAATTTTAAATTTATTCCTCGCATTTTGGGAAATGGCGCATTTTAACAAAAGCGTACAGGCTCTCGAAGATGATGATGCGGCGATCGGTGCCAAGCGTCTGAAGATGAGCGAAAAGTGAAAAATCCCGAATTTTTTGATCAAACTCTCATTTATTTAATCACCGAAGGCACAGCGACCGCGCAGAATTTTTCCGAAAAAAAGAAACAAATTCTCAAACTCATCGAACGCGCCGTATCGTCCGGAATTCATTTAATTCAAATCCGCGAAAAAGGGCTTCCGGCGCGTTTCGTTTTTGAACTCGCTTCGGAAGCTGTGAAAATCGCCCGCAAATCAAAGACCAAAATTCTCGTCAATGACCGCGCCGATCTTGCTCTGGCGGCAAATGCGGACGGCGTACATTTAACTTCAAATTCGATTCCGACCAAACAAATCCGCCGCAGTTTTCCGCCGGAATTTATCATCGGCGTTTCAACGCATTCCATCGGAGAAGCCCAAAAAGCGAGAACGGGCGGCGCGGATTTCGCAGCTTTCAGCCCGATTTTTGCTACGCCTTCAAAAGCGAGATACGGAAAACCAAAGGGTTTGGAAAAATTGCGCGAAGTTTGCCAAAGGTTGAGAGATTTTCCAATAATCGCGCTCGGCGGAATTGACGAAACGAATTTTCGGAAAGTTTTAAAAAACGGCGCAAGCGGTTTTGCGGCGATTCGGTTTTTGAATAATGCGGAAAATTTGAGATTCTTGAGGTCGGAAATGAAAAGAAAATTATCCACAGATGAACACAGATAAACACAGATGATTTTTTGATGAAATACAAATTTCATAAATAAAAAAGAAGTAAATAAAGGTTAAGCAGACGGTCTTTGACCGCCGTTGTTTGTTGCTATCGAGATCGTCGTCTAAAATAAAAAAAAACTGTGTTTATTTGTGTTCATCTGTAGAAGAAAAAAAATAGTGAAAAAATCAAAAAACAAAAATCAAAAAACAAAAATCTGCCTGACAATCGCCGGAGTTGATCCGTCGGGCGGCGCGGGCATTATTGCCGATATTAAAACTTTTACGGCGTTCGGCTGTTTTGGAGCGGCGGCGATTGCTTCGCTCACCTTTCAGAACACGCAGGGCGTTTTCGGGGTTGCAAATCAGACGGCGGAAACCGTGCGGCGGCAGGTCGAGCCGATTCTCGATGATTTTGAAATTTCGGCGGTAAAAACCGGAATGCTCCCGACACGCGAGGTTATCGAAGAAGTTGCGCGAATTGTTCGGGAAAATAATCTGAAAAACTTCGTCGTTGATCCGGTCGTGCGTTCGACTTCCGGCTTTGATTTGATTGATGATGCCGCGCTTCGGGTTTTGGTCGAACAGCTTTTTCCTTTGTCCGATGTGATCACGCCGAATCTGCCCGAAGCCGAACGGATTTCAAGAATGAAGATCGAAAACGAAAAAGACATCGAAAAAGCCGCACGGATTATGCAAGATCAAGGCGCACGAAATGTTTTGATCAAAGGCGGACATTTTATAAAGGCAAAAGGCAAAAGGCAAAAGGCAAAAGATTTTTTGTTTATCGGCGCAGATTTACATATTTTTGAAGCGGAATTTATCGAAACAAACGCAACGCATGGAACGGGATGCACGCTTGCTTCGGCAATTGCCGCAAATCTGGCGTTGGGGAAAACTTTGACCGAAGCGGTTGAAATTGCGAAAAAATTCGTAACCGAAGCAATTAGAACCGCGCCGAATATCGGAAAAGGGAATTCGCCGATCAATCATCTCGTAAAAATTTAAGGAACGAACGCATTCGGAATCGGTCGGTCGCCTTCTAAACCAAACGGAACGGCAAAAAACTGCGAATTCGAACTTTGCAATACGTACCAGGTTCCGCCTGACGGGCGAAAGATGGCGACATCCGTGCGTCCGTCGCCGTCGAAATCTGCCGGAGTCGGCAGATCGCTGCTCAGACCGAAAGAAACGGCGGAAAATGTCTGTGAATTGAGCAGCATATACCAGACGCCTGCGCGGTAAACGGCGAGATCGGTTTGTCCGTTTCCGTCAAAATCGGCAGGTGTCGGCAAATCTGCCGCCAGTCCGAATTGAATTGCCGTAAATCCGAGCTGCGAGCGAAGCAGATACCAGGTTCCGCTCCGATAAACGGCATAATCGGCTTTGCCGTCGCCGTCGAAATCGGCGGGAACGGGTTTGTCGGTTGAAATCCCGAAGGAAATGACGGTTGTTTCGTTGTTTGCCGGATTGAGCGTGAACCACGTTCCGCCGCGGTAAACGGCGAGTTCGGCGCGTCCGTCGCCGTCAAAGTCCGCCGGAACGGGTTTGTCCGAGGCAAGTCCGAAGGAAATTACTTCAAACGCCGAATCCGAGCTTCGTAAAATATACCAAACGCCTTCGCGATAAACGGCAATATCCGTTTTGCCGTCGCCGTCAAAATCCGCCGGAACGATTTTATCGGTTGCCAGACCGAATGAAACCGCCGCGAATCCGTTCGTGCTTTGCTGCAAATACCAAACGCCGCTGCGGAAAACGGAAATATCCGATTTGCCGTCGCCGTCAAAATCGAATCTGGCGGTTGCCGCTGATGTTGCGGTTTGGTTGACAAAAACGGTTTTTGACCCGATACCGACGATACCGCTTCGCCCTTTTCCGCTCGTGTTCGGCGCAACGGTAAAAGTTGCCGTACCGTTTCCGCTCTGCGTGGCGGAAGTGATCCCGATCCAATTGACGTTTGCCGACGCATTCCAGGTGCAGTTTCCCGCCGCCGTAACTCCGACGCTTCCTGTTCCGCCCGAAGCCGCAAAATTCATTGATTCCTGATTGATCGAGGTCGGACAGCCCGAACCTTGCTGAATTTGCAGATTGCGCGTGGTGAATCCGTCGGAAATCGTGATCAAACCCGTGCGCGAAACACCCGAATTCGGCGCGACCGTATAATTTAACTCGCCGCTTCCGATTCCGTTCGGCGTTGAATCGAATGTAATAAAAGGATTTGCCGTCGAAGCCGTCCAGCCGCACCCCTGAGGCGCGTTGATCTCTAAAATCCCGCTTCCGCCGCTTGCCGGAAAAGCCTGTGCCCCCGGCGAAATGGTCGGCAGACAGGCGAAAAGCGAGGTTTTTATGCTCAAATTCCAGCCGCCGGAGATAATTCCGCCATTGTTTTGCTGATCGTCAACGACATAGAGCGACCAGATTCCGTTCGGAAGACTGCCGAAAAACGCGCCGAAATTTGTTCCGCTCAAGGTTTGCGGCGCGGGCGACGGAAAAGTGTCCGTCGAATCAAAATTTGTCGGTTTATATAAACCGCCGGAAAGTGCAGAGTTTTCCGGCAAATTCTGCGGCGCGAAATCCGTAAAAGTCAGACTGACATTATTTGAGGCAAAGTTTCCGCCCGCGTCCGACATTAAAATAATACTGCGACCATTCGGCGCGACCAGCAGAATATCGGCATCGGCAGGGAATTCGTGGGAAAAATTTTCGAGTCCGACGACGATTTCCGTAACAACGCCGCTCAAACCCGCGATCTGAATTTCCGAGGGATAAGGCGTTGCCGTTCCGGTCGAAGAAATCGTTATTTCATTATTATTCGCGCCGTTCGTCACATTTTCCAGAGTGATCGAATCAATCCACCAGCCGCCGACACCGAAACTGTCGTTCGTGCCTAAACGCCAGCGAAACTGCACGGTTTGACCGAAGGTTGAAGCCGGAAGCCGCACGGACGTATTGATATAAGCATTCGGCGTTGCGCCCGTCCAAGCCAAACGGTTGGCAAGCGGATTGGTCGAAGAATTTAAGACATTGATATAACCGCCGGAAAGAAAAACGCCGCCGGCAACGAGAATGTCCGTAAAATCCTCGTTGCCGATCTTGATTTCCAGAACCGCGCCGTCCCAGGTGTTTTCGATTGAATAGCGGTTGCGAAAATTCAAAATGCTCAATACGCCGGAGATCAAAAGCGGCGGCGAAACAAGTGCGGAACTTCCCGTGGTCGACAGAGCCGGAGCAAAAGCGGCATTCGGCAAAGAGTCTGGATTATCGGTTGTCGTTACGAAATTTACGCCCGTGCCGGTCGTCGCAGCCGTCCAGAGCGCGGGAATTTGCGGCGTTTGCACCATATCGAAATTCTCGCTGAAACGCACGACATTTTGTCCTAATTCCGGCTCCGCCGCCGAGTTTGCCGCCACCTCACGCAAACCGGAATTTGCCGAAAAAATATAGATGAAAACAAGGATTAAACAAATGCAGATTACTTTTTTTAACATCGGATTTATCAATTAATTTTTAGTAAAAACCGGCGAATGCAGATTTAAGAATGAAATCAAACTTAAATATATAATAAGCAGATGTCAACACTCTGAAATTAATTATGTAAGAAATTTGATTTTTTGCCGTAAAACAGATATAAATTATCGAAACTTCTTATAGATAAGATTCATTTATCGAATACTTTAGTTAATTTTAGCAGAAAAGTTTTAAGCGACTGCACGGAGGAAATCAGATGAAAAGATTTTTCATTTCTTTCGGATTCAAACCAATAATTTGCGCATCTTTCGGGATTTTATTAATTTCCTTGAATTTTTCCGCGCAAAATCTGCCTGAAGATGCCCCGATTTTAATTAGCCAGCCGGATTCGACACGCGCTTTGACCAATTATTCGCCGCGCACGAAATCAGAACTGCCGACGAGAGTTTTTCCGTCCGGCGCGAAGAGTTTGATCACGCTTTTGATAACGAATATCGAACTTCTGCCGAATGAAGGAGCCAAGGCTTTTCGCGCCGATGCCGAAGATTCGCGCCGGCTGCGTTATCCGCTGAAAGTCGTGTCGCTCGAACAGATGCGCGACAAACCCTGGGTTTATGCGTTGACGGTGCGGCTGAATCAGCGTCTGGGCGATGTCGGTGATGTTCTGGTCAGGGTAAATTGGCGCGGAATGGCGAGCAACCGGACGCGGATTTCCATCGGTTTTGAAAGTAAGATCAAGGATGATCCGGGAGCGATTCCGACACCGATGCCCGAAAATCCGATCATCAGAAATGAAATGACACGCGGCGGTCTGCCGTGGTCGGGCGACCGCGTCAGATTTATGCAGCAAGCGAGTTTCGGTGCGAAATCCGAACTCGAACTCCGGCTTCGCCGCATCGGTTATTCATCGTGGCTCAATGAGCAGATGGAAGAAAAACGCGATTCGAGCGGTGCGCTTCGCTATTCGCAATATCCGTATCCGACGCTTGCGCTGCAGCCGACAACACCGCCGACAAACTGCGGAACGCAATGTTTGCGCGACAATTATTCGATGTATCCACTGCAAAACTGGTTTTTCCGCGAAGCTCTCTACGGCGATGAATTTCAATTGCAGCGGCGCGTGGTGTGGACTTTGAGCCAGATCTGGGTTGTGTCGGGGCGCGAAACCGGACAGCCTTCGCGAATGCTGCCGTATCTGCAGATTTTAGACCGCTACGCGTTCGGCAATTACCGCGATCTGATGCGCGAAATGACGCTCAATCCGGCGATGGGAAACTATCTCGATATGGCGATCAGCACGCGGCAGAGTCCGAACGAAAATTATGCGCGGGAGATTTTGCAGCTTTTTTCAATCGGTCTTTATCAGTTAAATCAAGACGGAACCGTGCGGCTCGATCTGAGCGGAAATCCGATTCCGACTTATAATCAGGAGGTCGTCAACGGCTTTACGAAAATTTTTACAGGCTGGACTTTCTGCAACAACGGAAATAATCCGGCGTGTCCGAACGCGGCACCGGGTTTGGTCAATTACAAAGACCCGTTGATCGTTAATCCGGCGAATCACGACACGAGCGAAAAACTCGTGTTGGATTATCCCGGCTCGGCTTTGATTATTCCGGCAGGTTTAACACCCGAACAGGATTTCGAATTGGCACTCGATAATATTTTTTATCATCCGAATGTCGCGCCGTTCGTCAGCAAATTATTGATTCAGCAGCTTGTTACGAGCAATCCGACACCGGCTTTTGTCGGACGCGCGGCGGCGGTTTTTAATGATAACGGGGCGGGAATTCGCGGAGATTTGAAAGCGGTCGTTCGGGCGATTCTGCTTGATCCGGAAGCGCGCGGAAACGAGAAAACCGATCCCGATTACGGCAAATTGCGCGAACCTGTTTTGTACGTAACCAATACTTTGCGCCCGTTTAACGTGGCGGCGCAATCGCAGGGTTTGGGAAGCTGTCTGGGGTTGAGCGACGGCGTTTTAAATGGCGAAACCAACAGTCTGTCGCAAGATGTTTTTGTTGCGCCGAGCGTTTTTAATTATTATTCGCTGGAAAATATGCTGCCGAATACGAATCTATACGCGCCGGAATTCGGGATTTTCTCGACCGGAAATGCTTTGAAACGTGCAAATTACGTCAATAAACTGGTTTTTGACGGCGGCATTCCGCGCTCGGGAAATGCGCCGTGCGGCACGACAATTAATATAACGAGGCTGCAAAATTTGGCGGAAATTGATCCGAGCGGCGGACAACTTCTCGAAACGCTCAACCGCGAATTGATGCACGGCGCGATGTCTTCGGAAATGCGCCAGCATATTCTCGAAGCACTTCAAGAAGTTGCCGCCAGCAATTCGCTAAAACGCGCCCGCACGGCATTTTATCTGACGGCAAGTTCGCCGCAATTTCAAGTTCAGCGATAAAAGGAGATTTTTTCGATGCAAAACAGACGTGAATTTTTGGGCAGATCGTGTCGCGCTCTTTCAATGACGGCTTTGGCGACGCAGTTATCGCATTTTGGTTTGGTCAGCACGCTGCTGGCGCAGAAAAAAGCCGAGCCGCCGACGAAGACAGGCGGAAATGATTATAAAGCTTTGGTTTGTGTTTTCTTAAATGGCGGAAATGACAGCAATAATATGGTCGTGCCGAAATATGAAGCGGGTTACGCCGAGTATAGCGCGGCACGCACGGCATTCGGTCTGGCGATTCCGCGCGATAATCTGTTATCAATTACGCCGACGAGTTTGAATTTGGAATTCGGTTTGCACCCGGCAATGACGGGTTTGCATCAATTATGGGAGCAGCAGAAACTTTCCATCGTTTGCAATGTCGGAACGCTGGTTACGCCGATTACCAAAGCGCAGTATTTATCGGGCGCACCGCGACCGGAACAGCTTTTTTCGCACTCGAATCAGGTCGAGCAATTTCGCACGGCGTATGCCAGCGGAAGTCTGACGACCGGCTGGGGCGGCAGACTTTCCGACCGTACCGGAAATCTCAATTCGGGCGCGGCGATTCCGATGATTACCTCGATTGCGGGCGTAACGGTTTTCAGCAACGGCGAAACTTCGCAGCCTTTAATTGTCGAACCGGCACCCCTTCCGCTGAACCGCGTTTTAACGCTTGACGGTTTCGGAACGGCTTCCGACGAAGTTGCACGAAAAACCGCGATGCAGAGAATCAGAACCGAAGATTTGGACAAAACGCTCGTTCAGGCGGTAAGTGCCTTGACGCAGCAGGCTTCGAATGTCAGCGAGCAATTAAGTGCCGATCCGCCGCTGACCGTTACTTTTCCGGCAACAACGCTCGGAAATCAGCTCCGGCAAGTTGCGAAAATTATGAAATTCCGCGAATCTCTGGCGATGAGCCGGCAGATTTTCTTTGTTCAGGTCGGCGGGTTTGACACGCATTCGGGGCAGATTACGGGGCAAAACAATCTGCTGACGCAAGTTAGTCAGGCGATGAAGGCTTTTTATGATGAAACGGTCGCGCAGGGAATCGAATCAAGTGTCACATCCTTTACAATGTCGGATTTCAACCGGACTTTGAATCCCGGCGGAAGCGGCGCGAATGTCGGTTCGGATCACGGCTGGGCAGGACATCATCTGGTTATGGGCGGCGCGGTCATGGGCGGCGATTTTTACGGAATGCCGACACCGAACGGAACAGTTTTTCCGACTCTGGTTAATTCAGGTCCCGATGATGTCAGCAACCGCGGACGATTTCTGCCGACGGTTTCGGTCGAAATGTATGCGGCGACACTTGCCCGTTGGTTCGGTTTATCGGAAGCGCAAATGCCTTTCGTCTTTCCGCTTATCGGAAATTTCCCGGTAAATCATTTGGGATTTTTGAGTTAGAAAGATTTAAAAAACGTACCGCCAGCGTCCCGCCGGCTGTCGTGGCAGCGTCCCGCTGGCACGCATAACATCAAACAAACTTGAACCTGAAACTGTCTGCCGGGTTTAAAATTAAACAAACTTAAACGTGGCGGCAAGATGCCACCAAGACAGCCGCCGGGACGGCGGTACGATTTTTTTTATTATTGCGCGGGTGTGAAGATATTCGGTGATTGATAGGTTATGCCGAAGGTTAAACCCGAGCGCGGGCTGAATCTGGTTAAGCCGAAAATGGCGGCGGTGTCAAAGCGCAAACCCGACGCTTTGATCTGAGTGCCGATGCGGAATTGTCCGACGCTTTCCGTGCCGAGCGGTGCATCGCCGCTTCTGGTATTAACGCGCCCGTTGACTTCGCTGACGATGTTGATACGATCATTCAGCCGGACGTTTCCGGCAAAACCGTAAAGCAAAACATCATTTTGCGTAAATTGCTCGAGCGGCGCACTCATAATGGCGATGCCGAGATTGCCGAACATATTTAAACGCGCATCTTTACCCGGCTGCTTACCGAATCTTTTCTGCAATAAAACCTTCCCGAACACATTGATCTGATTTGTCCCGATGCCTTTTGCCTGATTGGAGTTCGGCATTTGAAAACCGACCAGAAATCCGACTGCCGGAGTAATTTTTGTTTCATTGCGGAGTTTTATTTTCGTCGCAATCGTAAAATCGCCCGTGTCATTTGATGAATTACCGTCAATATCAAGCGGAATCGGCGAAGGATTTGCGCCGGAATTGACGGCAAGAAAATTTTGCAAAGTGCCGGAAATCTGAAGTTCGACGTTTGAAGATAAACCGACGCGCAGACGAATATCGCCGACGCGGGTTAGATCGCCTCTTAAACCGGAAAGCGGAAATTTTTCGTTTTGCGTAAAATCAACGCCCGCCGCGATATTAAACGATCCTTCCGGCGTAATATCAACGTCTTCCGTCAAAAGCGGTCGCTGCTGGGCTAAAGCGAAAATTCCCGTCAATAAAACTAAAATTGTGGCGATAAAAAGGCGTTTCAGCATCGTGATTTTAATTTTGCAATAAATGCGCGAAATTGTAAATACGAATTAAATAAAAGATTTACCAAGCAAAAAAAGGTTTCAGCGGAATAATCCGCCGAAACCTTTTTTTTTGATTTTTTCCGCTTGTTTAGCGAGCGTCAAATCTGTTAACCACAAAATCACCGTTAATTCCCCAGTTATTGGCAATAAAAGTGTTTGTGAAACTTCCGAAGGTGTAAAATGCGCTGTTTGTGCCGCTGGCACTTGCCCGCCAGACGGAAATATCCGTTTTACCGTCGCCGTCGTAATCGCCCTGCGTCGGAAAATCCGAACTGAGTCCGAATTGCTGTATTCTTACTAGACCATTAGAACTTTGACGAATAAACCAGGTCATCGGAGCAGTTGCGGTCGCACCTGTTCGGACGGCAACCAGATCGAATTTGCCGTCGCCGTCAAAATCCCCGGGCGCAATCCAATCGGTATTAAAATTACCCCATTGCTGGAATGTGACGACATTATCCGAACTTCTCAGCACAATATAATTGTTGGCGGGAGCTTGTCCGAAACGGTAAACGGCAATATCAAATTTGCCGTCGCCGTCATAATCTCCGGGAATCGCCGAGTCGAAAATCGTCGTGCCGTTTCCGGTCAGACCAAAAGCTATATTGGTTACGCCGCTGTCGGAGCTTCGCCGAATAAACCAGTTTGTTTGCGCCGCCGCCGTTGCGCCCGGACGAAAGACGGCGGGATCGGTAATTCCATCGCCGTCATAATCGCGGGCAACCGTTGTATCGCCGAAAACTCCCCACGGAATAAATTGCGCGGTATTATCGGAACTTCGCAAGATTATATAAAAGCTCTGCTGTCCGGCTGACGCACCGGCACGATAAACCGCCAGATCGTCTTTACCGTCGCCGTCATAATCGCCCGGTGATGGAAAATCCGTATTGGCATTACCCCACTGAATGGTTTGATTTGCTTGAAATCCCGAGCTGTTTCGATTCCAATAAGTGATTTGGGAAAGTCCCGGCGGTGCGACATTCGGGAAACGCAGAACGCTGTAGTCGGTTTTGCCGTCGCCGTCATAATCTATAACTCTTTTTACGGCTAGTTGTCCGCGAATTTCGCCGCCGGGAAAATTTGCCGTGTGAATATTGATATATGTTTGCTGCGAACGCATCAGTGCAAGCTGAGGCGCTGTAATAGCGGCTGTTCCGGTGATCGTGCCGGAAGTTCCGCCGACCGCGCCGAGATTAATAATGACCGGACCATTGACACCGACAACGCCGGGCGCGTGAATATGAGCGGCTTGCTGATTGCTCGTAAGCCCGGAAAATACAACCGTGTATGAAAGTGTTCCGGCAGTTTCATTGACGAAAACCCGACCGTAAGCGGTTGCCGTTGAACCATTTGTCGGCACTTCCTGGGCGCCGTTGATATTTGCCGTAAATGTTTCTGCGTTGGCAGAAATCGAAATTGCCAACACGAATAGTGCTGCAACAAATAAATTATTTAATTTGTTAATCATTTTTCTTCTCCGAATTGTATGTCTAAAAAGTATTTTTTATATGAAGTTAATTTCATATAAAAACGACAAAATGTAATCAAAAAGAATTCCCCGCCTGGTTGCCTCTCAGGTTTCCTTCACAGCCCGGGACGGGCAAAAATTTATTTTCTTCCAAATTCTTTATTTTCAACCGAATACCGCATCTGATGGCGGCGAAGTTCGTTGAAAATTTAACGAATTTTTTACTTTTTAAATAAGTGTGGCACTAAGTAGTAAATTTGTAAATAAAAATATTTCGATGCAAAAAATAAATTTTATTCAAGAACGGCAAAAATTCAAATGCCTGACGAAATTTGCCATATTTTTATTCACAAAAAATTCGTTAATGAAAGTTGAATTTTAAAATAATTAAAATGATGATTTGGACAATGGATTGAAAACTTGGCACAATACACAAATAAACTCTTCGCGGACTTATAAAAGAAATGAATTATCCGAATTCTCTTTTTGAAAAATACACTTTTGCCATAAATCAAACGAATTCAAAGGTTTCGAGACTTTTATATAAGATGATTTTTCAAAATATAAACCGCCGAAAAATAGAAAATCAAACAAGAAAAAAAGGTTTGATTAAAGTAATTTAAGAATAGGATGAAGTTGCCTGATTTGGAAAAAGAAACAACGGATATCAGCGGTTTACGGCTGGTGTCCGACAATAAAACTCTCCAGAAATTTCCTGTAATTGAAAAGCAGTTCGTTAATTTTATGTTTTTGCGCGTTAATCCCGAATGGCGAAAACTGGACGGCGAAACCAAACGAATCTTTAAATCCGAATTTCAGAACGTTTTCAATAAATACAGAGAAAATTTTCTGCTGTTTACATATTCTCTGGTCGGGTTTGATTCAAAAGCCGATCTGATGTTTTGGCGCATCGGCGATTCGCTCGATTTAATTCAGGAAATGACCGCCCGTCTGTACCGCACGAATCTCGGAAGTTTTCTGGAAACGACCGATAATTATCTGTCGGTAACAAAAAAAATGATGTTCATTCCGGCGGACGAAGACCCGAACGCTGAAGACCGCTATCACGTGATTGCCGGCGCGAAAAAATATCATTTTGTTTATCCGTGTTCGAAAAGCAGCGATTGGTTTGCCAAATCCGGCGAAGAACGCGAGGCTCTGGTCGAAGAAAATTTTATGGTCGGGAAAAAGTTTGAAAATATAAAAATTCACCTGTCGCACGCCTTCGGCTTCAGCGAACAGGAATTTATCATCTCGTTTGAAACCGACGAACCGAAGGATTTTCTCGCACTCGCCGAAGAATTAAGAGAAACATCGGCAAGCAAATTCACTCTGCGCGGAATGCCCGTTTACACGTGCCGGCAAAGAAGTTTGATGGAATGCTTAGACGCGATCGGTTAAGAAAAAACGTACCGCCGTCCGTCCCGGCGGCTGTCATGGCGGCATCTTGCCGCCAATTCCGGCGGGCGAGACGCTGGCGGTACATTTGTCAGTTCAAATATGATTATTGCGCGAAAATTTTTTATCAACGGATTGGTTCAAGGTGTCGGATTTCGGTTTTTTACGCAGCGCGCCGCTGCCCGTTATCAGGTTTCGGGATATGTTAAAAACCTGGAAGACGGCAGAGTCGAAGTATATGCCGAAGGCGAAGAAAAAGACGTACAGGAATTTTTAAACGATTTATCAACCGGACCGACCTTTTCGCGGGTTGAAGAAATCGAAGAACTAGTTTTAGAGCCGGAAGGCTTGTTTTACACATTTTTAGTCGAGAGATAAAATAATTTTAGACTTTAATTTTGGGGTTTTTATAAATATTGCAATCCAAAATCCAAAATCTAAAATCCAAAATTTGAAATAATGGAAAACCTAAAAAAAATCATCCGCGAAGTGCCTGATTTTCCGAAAGAAGGCATCAATTTTTACGACATTACAACGCTTCTGCAAAATGCGGACGGCTTTAAACAAACGATTGACGCGCTGGTCGAACAGGTCAAGGACGAAAAAATTGACACGGTCATCGGCATCGAATCACGGGGTTTTATTTTCGGAACGCCGGTCGCTTATCAATTAGGGGCGGGATTTGTTCCGGTCAGAAAACCGAATAAATTGCCGTGGGACAAGGTTTCCGTTTCCTATGATCTGGAATACGGGCAGGACACGCTGGAAATGCACCGCGACGCAATCGGCGACGGACACCGGGTTTTGATCGTTGACGATCTGCTCGCCACGGGCGGCACGGCGCGGGCGGTCGCCGATCTGGTTGAAAAAGTCGGCGGCGAAATTGCCAAAATTCTATTCGTCGTCGAACTAAATTTTTTGAGCGGACGCGACAAATTAAAAGATTATGACATCGCTTCTTTAATCAGATACGATTCATAAAAACTTGACAATCCGAAATCCACAATCCACAATCCACAATTGACAGGCTCCCGTAGCTCAGTCGGATAGAGCGTTCGCCTCCTAAGTGAAAGGTCGCAAGTTCGAATCTTGCCGGGAGCATTAAGTTTTATCGGGGTTTGAAGGCATCTTAACGATGCCTTTTTCTTGTATTCCACCTGAATTATCACCTCGGAACGGTTATTTTAGTGAGTTTTCAGGAAAAAAGCAGATATTTAAAGTTTACAAACGGTATGATTTATTCATCCTTGACCTGTCTGTAGGGGATTCCGAGACGGCTGAGGGATTTTTCAAGTAATAAAACCTGATCTAATTCTTCATTTTCAAAATTAACTCCGCCCGGACGGCGATTATAGATGGCTTCAAAAATCTCGGCTTTTGTATCTTCGCTGATCTTTAAAATCTGAATTTCTTTTTCAGCCGAACTTTTGTCTATCCCGCTGTTTTCGGAAACAAAAGGAATTTCTAAATAAATCATAATACTGACTGTATCATATTTGAAAGATTTTATGACTTGATTAGGCGACTGAAAAAGAAATTTCGGGATGTTTTTTTTATGTGTTTTGACAACCTGTAAAAAAGAAAATAAAATAAAATTCGAAAATTCTGGAAAGGTTATCGGAATACGCCTTTCTATAATTAACGGAATAAAAAAGGTAGTCGAAGCACAGTGGCAAACGTAATTTGGTTATCCAAAATCCGTTAAATTCACATTCTCTTGAGAAAATTTCAATCCTGAGCCGCATTTCATTGACGAGATGCGGCTATTTTTTTATTCTTCAAAGCGTATGCAAAAAGTTTTAAGTGCGACAGAGATGCGCGAGGTTGACCGCCTGACGACGGAAAAATACGGCATTCCGTCAATAATTCTGATGGAAAACGCCGCTCACGCCGCCGCCAATGTGATAAAAGAAAAACTCGGCGGTTCGGTTGTAGGGAAATCATTTCTAATCCTCTGCGGCAAAGGCAACAACGGCGGCGACGGCGCGGCTCTTGCGCGGATTTTATGGCTGCAAGGCGCGGAAATTTTTGTTTATTTATTTGGAAAAACTGAAGATACAAAAGGCGATGCCAGAGTAAATTTTGAAATATTGGAAAATTTTGATAATGAGTCCGACTATACCGATAAAAATTGCCTGTATATCAATGAAATTGAAGATTCAGACGAATTAGTGAGAATTATTTCAGAATATGAAATACCGATTATTGATGCTTTTTTCGGAACAGGTTTAACGAGATCGATTGAAATCGATTTACAGAAAGTTATTAGGGAAATTAAGAAATGGAAGAACCGAAAAGAATCATTATCCTTAATTTCTTTAGATATTCCGTCTGGATTAAATGCTGATTTGTCAGATTCGATTGGCGATAATATTCAAGCAGACTTAACCGTAACTTTTACCGCACCGAAACTTGCCAATGTTTTGCCGCCCGCGTCGAATTACAACGGCGAACTTTTTGTGGCGAATATCGGTTCGCCGCAGGAATTGATTGATCATTCGCCATCAAAAACATTTTTAGCCGAAAAAGAAGACGCGCAAAATTGGCTCAAGCAAACAAAATTTTCCAGCGATTCATACAAAAACAAACGCGGACACGCGCTGTTGATCGCCGGTTCAAAGGAATATACGGGCGCGGCGGTTTTGGCGGCGAATTCGGCGATGCTTTCGGGTGTCGGGTTGACGACAGTGGCGACGAGTGAGTCGGCACAAAGTGCGGTAGCATCGAAAGTTTTGGAAGAAGTAATTACACGCGCTTTGCCCGAAACTGAAAATGGAACAATCTCGGAAAAAGCGTTTTCGGAAATCGAAAAATTAACCGAAAAGGTTGATGTTGTCGGAATCGGTTGCGGATTAGGAAACATTGGCAGAAGCCCGCGCGTAAGCAAGGGCGCAGATGATAAAAACAAGAACCCTTCTGAAGAGAATTTAAACGAAAAAAACGCGCCCTTGCTCACGCGCGGGCTTCTGCCTCGAATTATCGCAAATCGCAAAACTCCGATTGTGATTGATGCCGACGGTTTGAACGCTCTCGCGCCCTTTGATTTGGAAGGCTCGGACGAATTGCCTCTGATCTTAACGCCGCACGAAGGCGAATTTCTACGGCTTTTAGGAACAAACGACAAAGAAATCTTGAAAGACCGCGTAAAAGCCGTGCGAGATTTTGCCGAAAAACACAAAGTAATTTTAGTTTTAAAAGGCGAACGCGCTTTGATCGCCGCGCCGGACGGTCGCGTCGTAATAAATCCGACGGGGAATTCCGGTCTCGGAAAAGCCGGAAACGGCGATACTCTGACCGGAATTATTACGGGTTTTATCGCGCAAGCCGTTCAAGCAAAAGTTGATATTTTTGAAACGGTTGTCGCGGCGGTTTATATTGCGGGACTGGCGGGCGATATTGCCGCCGCAAAATACGGGAAACGCACGATGCTGGCTTCGGATGTCAGAAAATGTTTGAATAAAGCCTTTCGGCAACTGGAAAAATAAATGAATTCAAAAGAACTTTTACAAATTTGGATTGACGCATTTCAAGCAAGAGATTTGGAAGCGGTCGTGAATTGTTACGCGGAAGACGCGGTAAATTTTCAGATCGCGGCGGGCGTGCCTTCGATCGGCAAAGAGCAGATTCGCCAGGACACGGCAGAATTTTTCAGAGGCTTTCCGAACGCCTGGTCAAAGGTTGAAAATCTGATGTCGGACGGCGATTTTGCGGCTTGGGAATGGATCGGCGGCGGCAGCTTTCTCGGCGCGTTTTACGGAAACCCGCCGACCGGAAAATCCTTTGAAATTCGCGGTTGCGGCTTTTTTCAATTTGAGAACGGCAAAATAATTTTACAGCGCGGATATTGGGATAAATTAAGCTGGTTTTCGCAGATCGGATTAAAACTGGATTAGAATGACGAGTTCAAAGTTTAAAGTTCAAAGTTCAAAGATCGAAAATTTCGTTTCAACGTCGCCCGAAGAAACTTTTGAAATCGGCGAAAAGGTCGGTGAATCTCTAAGCGGCGGCGAAGTTATTTTGCTTTACGGAAACCTCGGCGCGGGGAAAACGCTTTTTACAAAAGGAGTTCTTTACGCGCTCGAATATGATATTGACGAAGTTACGAGTCCGAGTTTTACGCTCGTTAATCTTTATAAAACCGAACGGTTTAATGTTTATCACATTGATTTTTGGCGGCTTAAAGAGAATTCCGATGTCGCTTTTGCCGTCGGTTTAAGAGAGATTCTGGAAGAAGAAAATGCGGTCGTTATCATTGAATGGTCGGAGCGGCTTCAAAATTTTACTTTTCCGTCCAGAGTTTTTAGTGTAAAAATAGAAGGCGACGGCGACGAACCGAGAAAAATCGAAATACTAAATCAGTATAGCGAGCGGTAGCGAGTTCTTCGATTAATATTTAACTTGATTCTAATCAAACCTGCACGCTACCGCTCGCTATACTGATTAAAAAAACAATGAAAAAACTGATTTTATCTCTAGCCATTCTTATCGTTTTTATAACCGCATTTTTTATTTCGAATCAATTTTTGGTTATGCCTTCTTGGGAAAACAGCGAACTCTCTATTTTAGAAAATCCGCGTCTGGTCGTTAAAAAAGCTAAGCGCGAATTGCAAGTGTTTGACGGCGAAAAGCTCGTTAAAACTTATGCGATGGTTTTAGGCTTTATGCCCGGCGGCGACAAAGAAATCGAAGGCGACGGCAAAACGCCGGAAGGCGAATTTTATATTTTCACGAAAAACGAAAAAAGCCGATTTTTTCTCTCGCTCGGGTTGAGTTATCCGTCAATTTACGATGCCAAACGCGGTCTGGCGGAAAAACTGATTTCCGCGGAAGAACACGATCAAATCGTTGAAGCCATAAAAAATAAACAGATGCCGCCGCAAAAAACCGGACTCGGCGGCGAGATTTACATTCACGGCGGCGGCATAATTGCGGATTGGACGGACGGCTGCGTTGCGCTCAGAAACGAAGAAATGCAGGAACTCTTCGACGCGATTCCGGTCGGAACTGCCGTAACGATTTTGCCTTGATAATTTCAGATTTCAGGTTAAAAAATGAGCTTCCTTTATGAAATAAATACTTTTGAAAATTAAAAAAAACGACTCTTCTTTAATTTGGAATTTGGAATTTGGAATTTGAAATCAGGGGAAACTTGACTAAAGCATATTAAAAACAGATACTTTATAAAAAAGTCAGGTTTCAAAAATTTGAAATTTGAAATTTGAAATCTTAAATCTGAAATTATTAGGAGAAATTTATGCCATATCCAGAAATTATGATACACGGAATGCGTCAAGAATTGGCGCAGTTAGGGATCAAGGAAACAAAAAACCCGGAAGAAGTAAAGTCAGCGGTTGAAAATACGGACGGAACTTTGATGGTCGTCGTTAATTCGGTCTGCGGATGCGCGGCGGGCGGAGTTCGTCCCGGAATTGCGATGGCTTTGCAGAATTCTGAAGTTAAACCGGATGAAACGATCACGGTTTTCGCCGGCGCGGACATTGACGCGACGGACGTTGCGCGTGATTATTTCGAAGGCTACGCGCCGTCATCGCCGGCAATCGGCTTTTTGAAAAACGGCAAACTCGTGCAGATGTTCGAACGCCGCGATCTCGAAGGTCGTCCGCCGCAGGTTATTGCTCAGGCGTTGCTCGAAGCGTTTAACGCGCATTGCTCGAAAACCGAAGCCGCAAATAACTAAGTATCAATGGATAACGGAAAACGGATAATGGATAATGTCAGAAATTATCCGTTATCCGTTTTCCATTATCCGTTATCCGTTTTACTGAATCTGAAAGTTACGGGCGTTTTTAGATTTTTCGTAAAATCTTTAAAATTTTTGCTCGAGCTGCTTAAATGTTTGAAAAAGACTTGAAAAAAAGCACCCGTTAAATTTTAACGGGTGCTTTTTTTCAAGAAAGAATTTTAAACCGCGAAAAACGCAAAAAACGCGAAAATAAATTTTAAAAAAGTTCGATTCGTTAAGCAGGCGGTCTTTGACCGCCGATGCCTGATATTTTCAATCAACAGCGGTCTATATTATTCGCGTTTTTCGCGTTTTTTACGGTTTAAAAATTTCTAATAATTTCCGACAATTTCAACAATATGTTGCATTTTGGTAGTAAAAATCTGTAATATAGACGATGGCTTTTGTATAAGAAAGAAAAACCTGCCAAATAATTCTTAAATGTCAATAGAACAAAGACGACACATCAGATTTTCATTGGATATTCCGGCAATTCGTCAATCAAAATACGGCGAAGCGGTTGAAACCATTTTGCATCAAATCAGTATCGGCGGCTGTTTGCTCGAGTGGGACGAAAATATTTATGTCGGCGATGAACTCCGGATTCTTGCTCCTCTGCCGAATAAAAACTACATTCCGTTGACCGGAAAGGCTTTATACATTTTCGACGGCATCGGAATCGGTATCAGATTTTTGGATATTACGAAATTCGAGCAGGAGCTGTTGGCAAAAATTATTTTTCACAGTCTCGAAAGTCAAAATCTTCCGATTCCGATTGATCCGTTTGCCCATCCGAAGAAAGTCTATGATCCCGATCAGCCGCCGATGCCGCGAATTCTGACCGAACGCCAGCAAAGAGAAGAAATTCTCGAAGATATTTTGTCGCTTTACGATTAAATTGCTGTAACTTTTCGCCGATTTTCCATAATTGTTAGAAACGAAGCCGAATGCAGTTCTTCTAAGGTTAAGTTTGTTTGATCTAAAATCTCATTTTCCGACATCGCCCCGCAGTTTTGGGCGCGAATAAAAAAATTAAGAAGTCCCTGTGCGCTTGCTGCGTCGTCAAAAACATTTCCGGTCAGCATCGCTTGCGTCGCTTTATCAAGAAATCCGCGCAGACGTTTTGCCTGGGCATCTTTCGACTCGATGAAAAACGTATAAACCGCCGCATACCGGGCGACCAGCTGCGCCGGATGCAGATCCCAACTTTGATAAAATCCGTTGATTAAAGAATTGGTTACGTTGTTAAAATGCTTGCGCCAGGCGTTTGTGACGGCGCGTTTGTTTTCCGCGATTTGCTCATTTGACAGACTTTCGCCGCGATGTACGGGAACCGGCATTTCGGTCGTAACCGAATCCGAAAGTCTGATGCCTAAAGGCGCAAGGGAAATCTGCATCATCCGGCGGGCAAAATTGCAGGCTTCGTGCCGGAGATGCTGGTGAATACCCGAAATTCCGAAACTCGCCGTGTAATCGAACGCGCCGAAATGCGCCGAAGTAACACGCCCGCGTCCGGCTTCGACCAGACTTTTCAAGGCAATTTCGCCTTTTTCATTAACGATTGATTGCGGAGTTTCGATCATTATCTCGATTTTTATCAAGCCGTTTTCGAGATTATTTTCTCTTTCAAATTCATCGAGTAGTCCGGCTAAAATTTCGATTTCTTCTTTTCGGGAAATTTTCGGCAGAGTTACCACAAAATTTTCGGGCAGTTTGCCGCCGCATTTTTCGAGTAAGTTCGTCAAAAATAAATCCAGAGTGCGAACCGCGCGTTTAAGAGTTTCCTTCTGAAAAGATTTAATGCGAACTCCGCAGAACGGCAAATTGTAGGAATTTTCTTCGTTTGACTGCCGATTACTGATCTTCGCCAATTCATCCGAAGCCGAAACGGCATGAAGATCTTCTTCCCGGTCGAGGCGAAAGCCGTAACCGTCTTCAAAATCAATGCGAAAATCTTCGACCGCTTCGCGTTTTAATTTTTCAAATGTCCGGTTATAAACCGTCCACGCCAGCCACGCGGCAAAGTTTTCCGCTTTTACCTTTTCTTCATTTTCGATCAATTGAAATTCGATTTCCTGAATTGTACCTTCAAAGAGCGGCAGAGTATCCGCGCCTGAAAGCCACATTGCCCGCGCAAATTCCGCAAAATCCGGCGCAAAGGTTTCCAAAGATTTAAGGGCAATTTTGCCGAGTTTTTCCGGCGTCTGAGCGTTAAAAAGATGCGCGCCGCCGTAAATGACGTGAACGGGCTGGCGACTTTGGACGAATGGCTGCGGCAATTCAGCGGTTTCGAGTTTTGAGTAAACTTCGGCAAGCGTTTTTTCTGAATATGTCTGTTTCATAACGATAAAAAGGATTTTAGCATTTTGTATTTGAATACGAAAAATGACCGTAAAATATAAAAATCACGGTCTTTTGTGCGAGTTTGGTTTTGAAAAAAGATTTATTCCGATTTCGGCGGCGAAGCTTGCGCGGGGCGAATTCCGGTGTATTGCGCCGAAGCGATTTTCCACGCGTTTTTTTCCTTGCGGCAAACAATCGTTGCGCGGATGCTGCGCGGCGGAAGCGTTTTTCCTTCGCTCGTTATTTTGTAATTCAAACGAACGATGACGATGGCGAATTTGTCGTATTGACGAATCGAAAATTCATCGGTTTCAAGCGTCGCCGACATTTTATCAATAGGCGGTTTGAGTTCGGGTTTGTAAAATCCCAGAACCTTTTCACGCGGATCGAATTCGCCGACGGGCGAAATTTCGATATAATCCGCCGTCAAAATTTTATCGAGCGCGGCGGCATCATAACTTTGCTGTGCGGCGGTCATTTGTTTGACCAGCGATTTCAAAGCCTCGTCGTCCCGATTTTGGGCAAAAACCGAAACATTCGCAAAAAGCAGAATAAAAATAAAAACCTTCAATTTCATAAAATATAATTTCTTTCCTGTAAATTAAAATATAAGACAAAAGTTTTTACGCCGGAAAAATGTAATAGTTTCGCTTACGGCATTACCAACCCCAAGTTTCCGCGCCGCCCTTAAATGGTCCGACAATATCTTTGGTAATCCAGCCGCCGTAAAAATCGCCTTCTTGAGATTGAACGCGTTCGTCATCGGCAAAACAAGCATCCATTTTTGAAGGATAAAAAGCGATGAAATTTTTTATTTTCGCAAACTTCAGCGTCGGCTCGGCATAAAACCATCCGGCATTTTTGGCGGATTTTTCGCCGACCTGTAAATCGTAATATCCGGCGCGACCTTTCCATTCGCAGAATGAGGAACCGCCGGCTTCCGATAAAAATTCCGTCCGCACATCTTCCGGCGGAAAATAATAGACGGGCGGATGACTCGTTTCCAAAACGCGGAACGCCCGCGTTGTTTCAGCGATGATCACCTGATTAAAAATTATTTTGAGATGTTTACGCGTCGCCTGCAAAATCGGCGGGCGCGGATAATCCCAAACCGATTCCTGTCCCGTTTTCGGCTCGATTCTCTTAAACATTTTCTTTTTCCTCTTTTTTAGTAATAAGTTTTTCGTAATAATTAAGTATCGGCTGCGAACTCAGCCCGTGAATAATGATGCTGAGCGCGACGGTTGAAATCGTCAGATCAACGACGGTTTTGGTCTGCTCGTTCCAGCCGTGATTTAATGCGTAAGCCAGATAATAGAGACTGCCGATGCCGCGAATGCCGAACCACGCCATCAGCATTTTCTGGCTCAGGTTGGTCGGCGTAAACCATAGAAAAATAAAGGCGAAAACCGGACGAATGACAAAGAAAAAGACGAGCGCAAGCGGAATCGCCTGCCAATTCCAGTGAACGGCAAGCGCCACGCCGACGATCAAAACGAGCAGAAATTCCAGAAGCCGTTCCGCCGTATCGCCGAACGAGAGAATTTCCGAAACGATGACACCGACGGCAACCTCGGGTTTTTCAATTTCGTTTTCGTCATCCGTTCTAACATTTTTTTCCGCCGGCGGATGCGGTGTTTCATCTTGCGATGAACTACCGGAATCTTGTTCGCCATTATCGTGTTCGGGCAGAGGATTTTGCTCGACGGTTTTGATTTCCGCTTGCCGAAGTCCGAGTCCGGCGGCGAAAACCGCCAGAAATCCCCAGGCATAGATCATTTCCGCGCTGACGTAAGCCAGCAAAATCAAAGCGAGCGCGAGAAAATCGTTCGGCGAAATGCGATCGTGGTGCTTGCTTCTGAGCCGAACGGTCAGATGTCCGACCAGTTTTCCGAGAAAAAATCCCAAAATCAAACCTGCCGGAACCGCCCATAAAAGACGATGCAACGCCCAACCGCCGATCCAGCCGCCGAGCGAATCATTTTCAAGCCACAAAAGCCCGAAGATAACGAACGGAAACGCCATTCCGTCATTAAATCCGGCTTCGCCCGAAAGTCCGTAGTGCATACGGTCTTTGTCGGAAGCATCCTCGACCGACACGGTGCTTGCCAAAACCGGATCGGTCGGCGCAAGAAATGAACCGAGCAAAACGGCAACCGCCGGATGAAGTCCGAAAAAGTAATAGCCGACAAGCGCAATTCCGGCAATCGAGCAAATCATCGTCGGCAGCGCAAGCGCATAAGCCGCATACCACGCCCGGTTAAGCAGCGGCAAACGCAGTTTTAAACCGCCGATAAAGAGCGAAATGATGACGGCAATTTCCGTCAGATATTCAAACCACTCACGCGATTCGATGATGTCAATCTCGATCAAACCGAACCCGAGCGGGCTGATTATCAAACCGACGATCAAATAAATCGTCGAAGTCGTTACGGGAAGATTCCGTATATAAGCCGACAAGAGCGCAATCAGCAAAAACAAAATCCCCGCGAGTGCCATCCAACCGTGAAAATTCATATACTTTTATTTGAATCGAATTTTCAGGTTTTGTAAATCCGACCAGCTAAAGTTGTGATAAAATGCAAACTGAAAAAAGCGATGAAATATGATCGGTAAAATTCTGGAAGTCGAAACCACGGAAAAGGACGTGCTGGAAATGCGCGAAAACGGAATTCCCGAAGAAGAAATTCCAGAAATCGGCTCAAAAAGACGCTATATTCGTGCGCGGCACATCACAAAACGCTCCGATCAAAAAATAAAAGTCGAGATGTTTTTAGATGCGGATATTCTGGATTTTCGAAAGTCGCGTTCAGATGAATCTTACCAAACGCAAATCAACTCCGAACTCAGAAAATTGATTGTAAAAGAAAAAGAAAAAGAAGTTGTGGAAATTAAACGCAAAATTCTAAATGACAATGATTTTCTGCGCGAGTTAAAAGATAAGCCCAAGGCGGCATAGATTATTTATCTTAAAAGCCGAAGCACAGAATTTTCAATTTGAAAAGTCTGCAATAATTGGAAGATGATCGCTTAATGAATTATCAAAAACTTTATTGAAATTCCCTGTATCGCTTGATTTAAGACGAGAAATCATTTTTTCCGAACACAATTAAATTCTAAATCTGAGAAGCCGTTTGGAACCTCACATACTGAAGACTCGTTCGGATAAATCTATCAACTGTCAATTATCAACTTTCAACTGATTATTCAGAAAAACAAAGCTTTATTTACTGACTGATGTTACGCAGAAAGAGAAAAATGACTGGAGCGCGAGCGTCCCGATTGCATGAGTCCGAAAGGACGCGCCAAACATTTCAAGTAAAATCAAGATTATAGTAATGGAGGGCTTTTTCGCGCTCTCGCGCTCATGCAAGCGGGGACGTTCGCGCTCCAGTCGTGCGTAACATCAGTTACTGAAAAATAGTTAGTAGTTGACAGTTGATAATTGATAGGTTTGAGCCTGACAAATCAGCTTTCAATTAAGTTTGAACACAGTTTCTGAGAATTATAGAATATAAATCTCAAGCGGCTTTGAGTTTTTCGCTGAACGCGTCAATAAATTTCGCATTATTAGTCCGTAAACTAAATTTTCGAGTGTTTGGAGTCCTGCCTTTAGGCGGCTTTTTCCGCCGCGCTTCGCTGGCGGATGCCGCGTAAACGCGGGACTCCAAACTTTTTTCAAACGCCTTAAAACTTAATTTACAAACTAATTATTCATTAATTTATCGGCAACTTCTTCCAGATTTTTTTTTTCTTCGGCAATATCGTTTTCCATTGAATTTCGGAGTGCTTTGTTTAAAAGAGTTTCAAAGATTTTTTGGTCGTCTGCGGCATTTTGGCGAAAATGTTTGAGGATGTCGCCTTCGATGTAGAAAGTGAGTTTGATTTTGGCATCACGCGGATCAATTGTGCGGTTGCGGCGGCGGAAAATATGGTTGCCGGGTTTGGAAATGTCGTCATCAGTCCAACCTTTTGCCATCGCTTCGTCGTATTCTTCTTGCGTAACTTCTAAAATAAATTCTTCCGATTTTTCGTTATCTTTGTCCATAATACAAATCTTCTTCCGTTTTTTTGCCTTTGCGGGCGGAGATTATGCGAATGATTTCATTTCCGTTTTCATCAAAACGAACTGTGTAAGAAACGCGCAACAATCTTTTTCCGGAATTTCCGATAGAAATAAAACGATTTTCATCTGCCGTGGAATGTTCAGTGTCAAATTCTTCAAAAATGTTTTCATCGGAAAATACTTTGCTTGCTTCTTCAAAGTCAATTCCGTGTTTTTTGATGTTTGATTTTTCCTTGTTTTCATTCCAATCAAAAATCATAAATAATTATACAGCTTTTTTGCGAAATTTTTAAAACAATTCGTCTAACGCTTCTTCCAGATTTCGCACGCCGACAACTCTGATTCCGAGAAGTTTCTCCAACCCTTTTTTATTCGATGCGGGCAGAATCAGTTTCTTAAAGCCGAGCGTTTGCGCTTCTCTGGCGCGAGATTGCGCCTGCTGAACGCCGCGCACTTCGCCCGTTAAGCCGACTTCGCCGAAAACTGCGGTTTCGGGCGGGATTTGCAGATTTCTGAAACTCGAAGCGATTGCCGCGATGATGCCCAAATCTGCCGCCGGTTCGTCAATTTCCAAGCCGCCGGCGATATTGACGTAAACATCGTCGTTTGCCAGTTGAAAGCCCAGTTTTTTCTCCAAAACGGCGATAAGAAGAGAAGTTCGATTGTAATCGAAACCCTGCGCCATTCGTCTGCCCGAACCGAATTTCGTTCCCGTAACTAATGCCTGAACTTCGACGAGCATCGGGCGCGTGCCTTCCATACAAACCGTGACGACCGAACCGCTCGCACCTTCGGGGCGTTCCTGCAGAAAAACTTCCGAAGGATTTCCGACGGGAATCAAACCCGCGCTGGTCATCTCGAAAATGCCGATCTCGTTTGCCGCGCCGAAACGGTTCTTCGTCGCGCGGATGATCCGGTGATTGTGATGACGGTCGCCTTCGAAATATAAAACCGTGTCAACGATATGTTCGAGAGCTTTCGGTCCGGCAATCGAGCCTTCTTTGGTCACGTGTCCGATCAGGAAAACGGGCGTGGCGGTGGTTTTAGCAAAAATCATAAATTGTCCGGCGACTTCGCGCACTTGAGAAACCGAACCCGGCGCGGATTCGAGCTTTTCGCTGAAAACAGTCTGAATCGAATCAACAATGACATAATCAGGTTTAAGGCGATCAATTTCATTTAAGATCGCTTCGAGATTCGTCTCCGGCAGCAGGAAAAGATTTTCGGCATTCAAGCCCAATCTTTCGCCGCGCATTTTTATCTGACGTTCGCTTTCTTCGCCGGAAACATAAAGAACTTTTTTATTGTTTCGGCTGAGTTTATCGGCAACGTCCAGCACTAAGGTTGATTTGCCGATCCCCGGCGAACCGCCGATCAGCACCAGCGATCCGGCGACGATTCCGCCGCCTAAAACACGGTCGAATTCTTCGATTCCGCTTGAAATTCGCGCATCGTCCTGCGATTCGATCTCATTATAGGAAATCGGCTGAGTATTGCGAAACCCGGAAATTATCGCGCCCGTTTTTGAAGCTTTCTGCGCGGTCGGGCGAAACTTTTCTTCGACGAATGTGTCCCATTTTCCGCAATCGGCGCACATTCCGTGCCATTTTCTTTCCTGCCGCCCGCATTCCTGACAGGTCCAAATTGTTGAAGGTATTTTTGCCATAGATGAATTTTCGCAAAAAAATGTCGAAATAGAAAACGCGATTCGATGTTCGAAAATTTACAGAATTTTTTTCAATTCGTGCCGTTAAAAACTCCGCCGCTTCCGGAAGCGTTGTTGTCGCTGACATTGCTGTCGTTAAGCGTCAGGGTGTTGCGGTTGCCCATGAAAATACCGCCGCCGAAACCGTCGTTGCTCAGACCATGACTGATAGTCAGGTTATTGATAACGACGACCGCGCTGTTGACAAGCGTGAAAATGCGGAAGCTGTTGTTGTCCTTCACAGTCATTGCTTGAGATTGAAAATTGTTGATCGTCAGAGGTGCCAGCGGAATGTCCGGCGACGAGCTTAACAAACTGATCGTGAACCGGTTTTCCGCGGCACTATATCCCGGATCGGTTGTCAGGATATTGAATGTAAGTCAGGTGAGCAAAAGAAATGAAAGATTTTCGATTTATGTTTGGAGCGGACTCCAAACTTTTCAAAATATCTGATTACATATGCTTACCTGCTTAGTAGTCCGTAAACTAAATTTTCGAGTGTTTTATTCTCTGCGTTCTCTGCGACTCTGAGTGAAATTAACTGTTTTTTTCACGCAGAGTCGCAGAGAGAGAGAGAGAGAGAGAGAGAGAGAGAAAAAGATTCAAGATTACCCAAAAACTTAATTTACAGACTACTTAATAGTCCGTAAACTAAATTTTCGAGTGTTTGGAGTCCTGCCTTTAGGCGGCTTTTTCCGCCGCGCTTCGCTGGCGGATGCCGCGTAAACGCGGGACTCCAAACTTTTTTCAAACGCCTTAAAACTTAATTTACAAACT
>JBBRVS010000017.1:0-43469 GCA_038246645.1 Pyrinomonadales bacterium | reverse complement strand
GGGGAAAAGTCCGTCCGTGTTGAGGCTTTGTCCGTCTTCGCGGCGCGTTATGCGGATCGGCGAAGACGTGCGCGTTTCGATTCCGGTTAAAAGCGCGTCGTGCATTGCAAAACCTTTGATTTGTTTATCAAAAGCGGGAATCGCTTCGCGAATCGCGTCAATCGCAAATTTCGGCAGGGCTTCGCTCAAATCCGTCAAATTAATTCCGGGCGTGTATGAAGGCGAAACTTTGCCCAATTCTTTTGACGCTCGACCTTTGAGAAAATCGCCGACTAATTGCCCCGGCGCGTTGTAATTTTCGCCGCCTAAGTGAAATGCTTTTTCTTCCAAACGGCGTTGAAATTCGATTCCGGCGAGTGCGTTTTCGGGATAATCTTGTTCCGGCGTGATGCCGACGACGATTGCGCTGTTGGCGTTTTGTTCGTTGCGCGAATATTGCGACATTCCGTTGGTAACGAGCCTTCCTTCCTCGGATGCGGCGGCGACGACCATTCCGCCCGGACACATACAAAAGCTGTAAACCGAACGCCCGTTCGCCGCGTGATGAACGAGTTTGTAATCAGCCGCGCCGAGCAGTTTATTGCCCGCGAAATTGCCGAAACGGCATTCGTCAATCAAGCGTTGCGGATGCTCAATGCGAAAACCGATGGAAAAAGGTTTCGGTTCGATATAAACGCCGCGCTCAAAAAGCATCTGAAACGTATCACGCGCACTGTGTCCGACGGCGAGGACGACGTGCGGACTTTCGATAAATTCGCCGCTTGCGAGTGTTACGCCGCGCACTTTATTATTTTCGATTTCAATATCTTCAACGCGGCTTTGAAAACGGATTTCGCCGCCCAAACTCTCGATCGTTGCCCGCATATTTTCGACGATCATCACCAGTTTATAAGTTCCGATGTGCGGTTTGTTGATGTATAAAATTTCCGCGTTCGCGCCCGCTTCGACGAGTTCGGTCAAAACCTTACGACCGAGATATTTTGAATCTTTAACCTGCGAATAAAGTTTGCCGTCCGAAAAAGTTCCCGCGCCGCCTTCGCCGAACTGCGCGTTCGATTCGGGATTCAAACCGCCGTGCCGCCAGAAACCGAACGTATCCGCCGAACGCTCACGCACCGATTTTCCGCGCTCAAGAATTATCGGGCGAAATCCCATTCGCGCCAGCATCAATCCCGCAAACAATCCGCACGGACCTGTGCCGATAATAATCGGGCGAATCTTCAAATCTTGCGGTGCGTGTGCGACAAGTTTGTAAGTCGTATCGGGAGTTTCGGAAACGTGCGGATCGGCTTGAAATTTTTTGAGCAGTTCGGCATCTTTCGCCGTTTCCGCGTCAACAATATAAACAAAAACGATCGCGCTTTTGCGCCGAGCATCATAACTGCGTTTGAAGATCGAAAAGTTTATCAATTCGTCATCCGAAATTTGCAGTTTTTCGAGAATCGCACTTCTCAGCGAATCTTCCGAATGATCGAGCGAAAGTTTTATTTCGGAGATTCTGAGCATAAATAAGAGTAATTTTGTTAAACTGATTCTTCAATATTAAATAATTTCTCATTTTGAGATAATTTAATCATTATTCAACTTGAATTTAAACAAAGCAGGCTCACTACCGTTCGCTATACTGATTGCCTTTTTACCGATTCGGCTTTAACTCTCTCGGAATTGTCATCAATTCGGTTTGTCTGCCGTCAATGTAATAAACCTTTTCGCCGTCGAAGAATGCGTCTTCTTCGAGCATTATGCGGATTTCTTTTTTCCAATCTTCAATAAAAACGGCGGCGTTCAGTTCGATGGAATGCGCCGTGTTCTCAAAAAGCGGGTAATCGCCCTGAACGGGAACTCCGCCTTGTTGATCCCATAAACCGATGGTCGTTCCGGCGGCGTGTCCGTGAAAGCCGAGCGGATGCGTGTAGATCGTGCATTTGATGTTTTCGGCTTTGCATCCGTCGAGCGAGCGTTTAAGAATTTGATTGCCGGTTCTGCCGGTTTTGAAATTTCCGGTCAAAATATCCTGCACGCGGTTTCCTTTTAAAAATGCGTCCTGCAAAAAAACGGGCGGCTGTTTTTCGCCCGTTTTTAAGACGTAAGCGTGCTGCTGCGTGTCGGTGTTGAGGCGCAGATATGTGATTCCGAAATCAACGTGAAGCAGATCGCCGGGCAAAATTACCTGATCTTCAGGGCGGTCGGAAAATGCGCGGAGATGTTCGAAGGATTCGGGGTCTTTGCGCTGGATTGAAACCGACGGATGAAACCACGTGTCGAGTCCGAGTTCGTTGATGCGGTCGCGATACCACCAGACGACATCATCGGTCGTCGTCACGCCGGGTTGAATTACTTTTTCGGAAAAACCTTCGGCGATGATCTGTTTTGCCATTCTGACAATGTTCGGATAAACCGCCATTTCGCCCGGCGTTCGTGTTTCGAGCCAGCCGATTGCCAGAGTTTCCGCGTTTGTTACGCGTGATTTCAAATTTTCCGGCAGAGCATTTACCAATTCGTCGTAATGCGAAGCGGAAATCCCGTCGGCAAGCGCGAAATCCTTTGATTTATTGACACCGATCTTCTTCGGATTTTTTGCCGCGATAAATTCCGCCAGTGCCTTCCATTGATCGGGCTGTTTTTCCGGTTCCCAAGCCTTTTTAAATGTTTTCCCGACCGCATACCGCGCCATTGCAAAGGTTTCGAGCTTTTTCCCCGCGCCCGGATCATAGATGACGAGCATCGTATTTCTTCGCGCCGATTGCCACGTCGAAGGCAGAAAAGTCTTCAAAACCGGATCTTCATTATATTCGCGGGAAATAATCACCCACATATCAATGCCCGTCCGGCGCATCAATTTCGGCAAAACCGTTTCAACCCGTTCTTCCAGCCAAACGTCAATTACTTTCGACTGTTCGCGCAGATTAAGCGTTTTCGGAAAATACGGATTCTGCGCGAAATTTGAAATGGAAAAGACAAACAAAAATGCAATGGCAATAAATTTTTTCATAAGTTTAAAAGAGCTCATTGTTAAACAAGTGTTTTTTTTTCGTGTCAAACACGCGTTTGGAGTCCCGTCTTTAGACGGCATTTCCGCCGCGCTTCGCTGGCGGATGACACGCTAAAGCGTGGACTCCAAACTGTATTCCCCGCAAAATACAAAATCGGCGCGTCCTGTAATTAACATTTCATCGTCTTCGCGCCAGAGCGCTTCGGTCGTTCCGCCTTCCGCATGAACCGAAACTTTTCTGCCCGTTTTTCCCGTAAAAGCGGAAGCGACTGCCGCCGCAATCGAACAAGTTCCCGACGAAGAAGTTTCGCCCGCGCCGCGTTCCCAGATGCGGATTTCGATGTTTTCTTTATTCAAAACTTTGATAAAAACGACATTCGTGCGTTCGGGAAAATGTTCGTAAATTTCAATTTCCGCACCGATCCTGCGCCAATCGAGCGCGTCGAAATCTTCAACAAAAATCGCGCAAACCGGATTTCCGACATTTAAAGTAATTGAATCTATTTCCTCATAAAAATTTGAAATGTTTAATTTGAAATTTGAAATCAACTCCGGTTTTCCGAGTTCGGCGAGAAACCAAAATGTGTTTTCTTCTCGCCGCAGAAATTGATAATTTTTGATGCCGCTTTTTGTTTCGAGCTTGAGATTTTCGCCCGAATAAAGATTTTTGTAATAAAGATAAGCGACCGCACAGCGCGTTCCGTTGCCGGAAAATCCGGCTTCACTGCCGTCCGGGTTGATAATCCGGCACGAATAATCGGCTTCTGAATCAAAGAGTTTTTCCAAAACAGCGATTCCGTCCGAACCGACTCCGCAGTTTCGGTGCGAGATTTTTCTGGTAAATTCGCCGATGTCTTCGACATCAGCGAGTTCGCGCGATTCAATGACGATATAATCATTGCCGAAGCCGTGCAGTTTGCAGAATTTTATCGGTTTCATCTGGCTTTTTCGATGCGGATTATTTTTTCTTGTCCGTCTTTATATTCTAAAACAAAATCAACCTGATCGCCGATTTTCAGCTTTTCCAGTTCGCTCTTTTCCGTCACAAAAAATTCCATAATCATTCGCGGCATTACGTCTTTGATTTCCTCGTGATCGAGTTCGACGGAAACGAGTTCGAGATTGATCTTCGTAACTTTTCCTTTGCCGTTATAGTTTCCGTTATTAGAAGTTTTTGTCGGATTTACAGTCGAATTCGGCGTAGTTTTAGCAACTTGATTAGAATTTTCCGCAACGCTTTTTTCGCAGGCTGAAAAAGCGAACGAAAAGATTAAAACAAAAAATATAAAAATTTTCATAGATTTTTATTCTAATCTAACTCAAGTCGCCGATTGTAAAACTTTTAATTATTTTACCGCGAAAAACGCGAAAAACGCTAAAATTAATGTAAAACCAATCAATGATTCTTTCTTTTTTCGTGTTTTTTGTGTTTTTCGCGGTTAATACCTTCGATAATCTTCTTAACTGGCAACTTAGAAAAATCTTCATTAACAAAAGTTAAATTATTTTCTCGCTTCCGGCGTGATTTTCAAAGTCAATTTTTCCGCGCCGCGCATAACGACGATTTCGTATTCGGTGTTCGCTTTCATTTCGCCCAAGATGAAAACATAATCGGTGATATTTTTGATGTCGCGCCCCGCGAGTTTGATGATTTTATCGCCCGCTTTAACGCCCGCTTTTGCCGCCGGACTTCCATCGCGTACGCCGTCTAAAGCCAAGCCGTCATTGGCGTTATCGGCATAACCCGGCACGGTTCCCAAGGTTACGTTAAAACTTCCGCTTCTGCCGCCCATCATTCCCGAACTCGGCGCAGTCGTATAAGTCGGGCGTTTCGCGTTCTGGTCAATTGCCGTTACGATTTCGCCGACAAATTCGGTAATTCTTTCTAAACCTTGATAATTGATCTTTTCAGCCGTGTCCGAAGGTTTGTGATAATCGGCGTGCGTTCCCGTGAAAAAGAAAAGAACGGGAATCTGCTTGCCGTAAAACGAAGAATGATCCGATGGACCGAACCCGTCTTGATTAAGCTGCAAATTAAATTTACTGACCGAACTTATTGGTTGAGAAGTTCCGTCTGATTTATTTTTTGTAAAATTTATAGATACTGGGAATTTTGAGTTTTTTCCACCAATCAATTCGCTCCATTCACTTGCTGAACCGATTCCGCCGACCGTTAATTTATTTTCATTAAGTCGCCCGACCATATCCATATTTATCATCGCCACGGTTTTATCGAGCGGGAAAACCGGATTGTTGACGTATGCCTTCGAGCCGAGAAGTCCTTCTTCTTCCGCGCCGAACGCAATGAAAATTAACGTGCGTTTGTTATTTTTCTCTTTGCTGAAATAACGTGCGAGTTCGAGCATTGCCGCCACGCCTGAAGCGTTGTCGTCCGCGCCGAAATGAATTCCTTTGGAATTCGGATCGAGACTCGATTTTCCGCCGCGCCCCAGATGATCGTAATGCGCGCCGATGACGATTGCTTCGTTTTTCAGCGTTGGATCTTTGCCTTCCAAAATTCCGACGACGTTGTAACCTTCGGCAGTCGTTTTCGTCAGATTTACGTCCAGTTCGGCGTTCATATTCGGCGTATTAACGAGTTTTATCTGAATATTTTCGGGCGTGTCTTTCTGCATCGCAAACCATTTTTCGGTTTCGTCCAAAGCTTTTGCGTCTTTTTCGCCGAGCAGTTTTGCGCCCGCGCTTCGCGAAATTACAACAGTCGGAATCGTCGTTTCGCCGGAAACCTGATCGTATTCGAGTTTGGTTAATTTATCATCCGGGAAATTTTGTTCGCTTGAAATTACTATCAAACCTTTCGCGCCTTTATCGCCGGCAATTTTTGCTTTGACGCGAGCATCGGCAAAACGCGTGAATTGTGAACGCGGATTTCCTTTTTCGGGCGTTCCGGCAAAAATCAAAACTACTTTATTTTTTACATCCAAACCGGCAAAATCATCGTATTTGAGTTCGTTTGCAACGATGCCGTAACCCGCAAAAACGACCGCCGCGTTGGAAAGTTTCCCGTTTGCCGAAAATCCGGCGGGCATCCAATCCGTTTGCAGATTATGCGGTAAATTATTGATTTTCAACACGTTGCTTTGTCCGAGCTGAACGCCCGTAACAAACGGAAAGGTCTGCATATAAGATTTTGACGCGGCATTTTCGGCAGTTTTTAATTTTAATTGAGCAAAAATATTCGACACATAACCCGCCGCATACGTCGCGCCCGTTTCGCCCGTTTTTCTGCCTTCGAGCTTTTCCGAAGCCAGATATGTAACGTGGTTGCGAAGTCTTTCCTGCTCTTTACTCGGCTTTGAACTTTGCGCCGAAAGATTTGTAAAAAGTAAAAGTAATAAAAGAAAACTAAATAATTGCTTTTTCATAATATTTAACCACGAAGATACGCGAAGTAACACAAAGAAATCTTCGTGAAATCTTTGTGTTACTTCGTGGTTTGGTTTTTATTGCACCCAATCGGCGATGAAAACATTCGTGTCGCCTTCTTTGGCGGCATTGCGGTTTGAGGCGAAAACGAGTTTTTTGCCGTCGGGCGAAAACATCGGGAAACCGTCGAAAGAATCGTAATATGTAACTCTTTCGATTCCGGTTCCGTCCACGTTTATCAATGCCAGATCGAAATTTCGCTTGCGCGCGTCGGTCGCAAAATAATTGGTGCAGAAGATGATCTTTTTGCCGTCGGGCGTGAAAAACGGGGCGAATGATGCCGCGCCGAGTTTTGTCACCTGACGTTTGTTCGTGCCGTCGGCGTTCATTACCCAGATTTCAAAATTGTTCGGTTCGATCAGATCGTTTTTCAGACGGTCTTTGTAACGCGCGATTTCAGCTTCGGTTTTCGGGTGAAATGCGCGGTAAACGATTTGTTTGCTGTCGGGCGAGAAAAACGCGCCGCCGTCATAGCCGAGCGTCGTGGTCAGGCGTTTGACGTTTTTGCCGTTCGTATCCATCACATAAAGATCGAGATCGCCGTCGCGTGTCGAAGTAAAAATGATTTTTTTACCGTCGGGCGAAACGGTTGCTTCCGCATCATAACCCGCAGTTTTGGTCAATTGCTTGATCTTTTTGCCGTCGGCGTTTGCCGTAAAAATGTCGTAATCGGGATAAATTGCCCAGACGTAACCTTTGGAAAAATCTGGATTCGGCGGACATTCCTTGCTTCCGAGATGCGTCGAGCCGTAGAGAATTTTCTTGTTTTTATTGAAAAAATATGAACAAGTCGTGCGCCCGTCGCCGTTTGAAACCATCTTTAAGTTTGAACCGTCAATGTTCATCGTGTAAATCTGATCACAACCGCGCCCGTCGCGTTTCGATTGAAAAACCAATTGCTTGCCGTCAGTCGAAAAATACGCTTCGGCATTTTCGCCTGCAAGAGTTAGCTGTTTGATATTCTTTAAATACTTTTCGCCTTCGACCGCGAACTTATCATCGTCGTCGGACAAATTGGCGGATAAGCCCAAATCGGCTTCAATTGCGCCCGAAATGGCGGAAACCGACATAATGAAAACAAAACTAAGGGTAAATATAAATTTCATAATTATTTTATTATAGAAGAAAGTTTTCTTAAGATATTATCATTTCACAGAGAATTTGGTTAATTAGAAAAAATTAAATTTCCTGACTAAATTTATCTGTTTTTCTTATAAATATATTTATTTTGCTTATAAATGATATCAGTAAAATAAATATAACAAACTTTCGATGCGAAAATCTTCAATGCGGTTGAAAGAAAATTTTGAAAATCAGAATCACCTGCGGTACTTTTGATTAGTAGTTTTCCTTGATTTGTAAGTAATCGTCCCCAAATAAATAAAGGAATAAACTTCGGGACAGATGATAACTGATAGATGATAACTGATAGATTTTATTGATGTTTTATCTATTCTCCATCTGTATTGACAAAGCACATTAGAAAGGTAACGCCGTCCGTCCCGGCGGCTGTCGCGGCGTGCGTCCCGCCGCCGCTTTTCGTTGAAATTCAAATATTCGTTAAATAACGCAAAACGCCGCTCGTCTCGGCGGCGTTTTGCATTATTTATCCGGGAAAATTTTCTTCCGGCTTACCATTGAATTAGCGGCGCACGTAAATTTTATAAGTATATTTGATTTCCTTTTCGCCTGAGGGTAGCGACAGATTCCATTTGACAATCGAATTCGGGTTGACGGCTTGCAGATTCAAACCTTCACGCGAGATTTTGCCATTGTCGCTCGCCTCCGAAACGTCGCCGACAACATTGCGCGTCAAGACGACTTCGACCGCATCTTTTTTGATATTGCGAAGTTTGATCGTGCCTTCGACCGTGATCAGATCAAAATCGTAATTGCTGCCGCCGTATCTCATCTGCGTCTGCGTGCGCGATTTTTCTTCCAGAGTATGCGTGCCGATCACTTCCGTGGCGGGCGTAACTCTCAGAATATTCTCGCCGCCGGTCGGCGTAAATGTCAGCATATCCTGTCCGAGCGGTTTCCAGTCGCGGAAACTGATCGCCGAAGCCGTCGTCCACGGCATTCCCGTATTATTTTTCAGGCGCAGCGCGTACCAGACTTTGCTCGAAAGGTCTTGCGTAAAGGGAACGCCGGTCGAAGAACCGGAATATTCGAGATAGCGTTTTTGCGTATCGGTCGAATCATTGAGCGTCCATTCGAAGATCTCGGTTGCCGGAACGGTTAATGAAAAAAGGCGCAGACTGGCGCGTTCGCCTTTTTTCAAATTGATCTGATTTGCCTGATACAAAAAAAGCTGTTCGGCGGAAAAAGCGTTTCCCTGTTCTTCTTCGGGAACGGTCGGCGAAGCATCATCATAATTTCCGTCTGCCTGATACGAACTCTGCTGCGTCATTATCGCGTTTGAGTAGGAATCGCGGCGCGAATTTCCTGCGCCGCGCTGAAAATAACTGGAAACTCCGGCAAACGCCGTGTTCATCGAAAGCGGCGACATCAAATCCTGAAACATAAAATGCGGAACGCCGACGACGAAATAAACTTCCGAGTTTTTTAATTCGGTCAGTTCATTGATGAGCATTGCTTCGAGTTCGAGCTTCGCTTCCTTGACCGGACTGCCTTTGATCTCGACGCGATATGCCGGAATCCAGCGAATTCCGCGTTCCAGAGCGGCGATTCCGAGATTTACGTCCTGCCCGTTTTTCGCGCCTGTAACATTCATCATCAGGCGATTTTCCTTGCTGACGGTCGTTTTTTCCATTTTCGGCTGACCGATGATCTCGATATTTCGCAGAGAACCGACGGGAAAAAGAATAATTCCGGTTTCGGTATTCAAGGCAATCGTCAAATTTCCGGTTGGAGTGACGCGTCCCGGTTCAATCGGCGAGAGCAGATAATTTCGTCCGAGAAGCTGGTAAGTTCCTTCAAATTGTTTGCTGTAGCTGTCAACAAAACGAATTCGTTTGCCTTCATTTGCCAGCAGAACTTCCTCGATATTGACGAGGCGTTCGATCTCGCTTTTTTCGCTTTCGGAGGCAAGCAGCTGCGAAACGCGCACATCGGGCGAAGTCGAATAACCCCAGATAGTTCCGAGAACACCGACGGGGGCGTTGGTCGTGTAAGTCCAGCCGTTTTGAATTTTTGAAGTGCCTTCGCGATAGGTAAAGGCAAAACCGTTCTTAAAGACCGCGACGCGTTTTATTTCGGGCGAAAAAGACGGTGTTTGCTGAGAAGACGCAACATTTGCGGTAAAACAGAAAACCAACATTAGAAAGTAAAATTTTTTCATAGTTTCCTCTTCGGACTTTTTTGCCGGAAAATCGGCGCAAACGAATTATTCGATTTGTTTGGCATAAACTTTTTGCCGAATTCTCGGTACTTTCGATATTTTGTAAAAAATTCAAAATTTTAGAATTTACATTCAAAGGATGCACCGAAATTTGAATTTAGTTGTATCAGCCGCGAATTTAAAATGGTTTGAGGTTTTATTTCTTGCGGTAAAATTCGACGCCTTCCTTAAATTCAACAATAATTTTGTTTTCCGTTTCGGCATAATCGAGATGCGCGATGGCTTCGGAAATTGCCAGAAATCGGTGAACGTCTTTGTCAATCGCTTTCGGAAAAAGTTTCTGTGCGACATCAAAAGCGGTCGAGCCGTCTTTTTCGACTAACTCGATCACGCGTCTTTGCCGTTCATCAATGGCGCGAATGTAGCGGTTGAAAATTTCCTCGAAATCCGTGATCGGTTCGCCGTGTCCGCCGTAAACCAGTGTCGGCGAAAACGAACGCAGACGCGCCAGAGAAACGAGATATTCGCCGAGAGACTTAAAGCGTTTTTCCGAATCAACCGGATCGGGCGAAACAATCGGGTTCGGCGTGATGCGTTTTAAAACACAATCGCCGACGATCAGAGTGCGATTGGCTTCGCGCAGAAAGGAACAGCTTCCGGGCGTATGTCCGGGCGTGTGCAGAACTTTTAGAATTCCGCTCTGAAATTCGAGTTCCATCCCGTCTTCGAGCGCGGAAAATTCGCTGTCAGATAAAGTATCCGTCAAAAGCGAAATTTCCGCATAAATTTCCTGCATTTCATCGAAAATTTTTAGCGGAACTCCGGCACGCGTCATTAATTTTCGATGTTCCGCGCGCGCCGGTCTGCCGAAAAGATGTCCCGTTTCCCAATTATGAACAAGAATTTCGGCGTTTTTCGCTTCATCTCTGATTTGTTTTGCCAGACCGCAATGATCTTCGTGCGCGTGTGTTAAAACAATGCGGCGAACGTCCGAGAAATCAACGCCGTTTTGTTTTAATTTTTTGCGCAAAACTTTCTGCGCTTCAGGCGTTTTCGGTCCGACATCAATCAGCGTCAGCGGATCTTCTTTGATCAGATAAACATTGACATCGCCGACATAAAAAGGCGTTGGAATTGAAAGCGGAACAATTTTCATTTCGGATTTCGGATTTTTTATTAAACTAAACTTTCTCTCTTTATGCGAAAGGTTATAATAACTTTTAACGCACGAAATGAAAAATCAATCCAAAATCCAAAATCTAAAATCTAAAATCGCCATTGTCGGCGCAGGTCCGGCGGGCGCATCTCTGGCAATTCGCCTGGCAAAAGAACAATTTGCCGTAACTCTGATCGAACGCGAAAAATTTCCGCGTCATAAATTATGCGGCGAATTCATCTCGCCCGAATGCCTTGAGCATTTTCAGGCGTTGGGAGTTTTGGATGAAATGCTTCTCGTCGGCGGCGATAGAATGACGAAAACGGTTTTTTATGCGCCGGACGGCAAAAGCGTTTGTGTGCCGAGCAAATGGTTCGGCAATGGTTTGCAGGGCGCACTCGGTTTGAGCCGCGCCGAAATGGATTTTCTGCTTTTGGATAAAGCACGAAAAATCGGCGTTCGGGTTTTGGAAGAAACTTCCGCCGTTGATTTATTACTGGAAGCGGGCGAAGTTCGCGGCGTAAAAGTCCGAAATAAATCGGGCGAATTTGCGGAAATCTTTGCTGATCTGACAATTGACGCATCGGGACGCGCCGGAGTTTTGGGGAAGTTTTTTCAACGCAAAGCCGCAAAGCCGCAAAGCCGCAAAGATTTTAATAAGCAACAGACAAAGGACAAAGGACACAGGACAAAACTCGTTGGTTTCAAAGCGCATCTGAAAAATGTTGCGATGGAAAAAGGCGTGTGCGAGATTTATTTTTTTCGCGGCGGTTACGGCGGTTTGAGCTTTGTCGAAAAGGATCTGGCAAATCACTGTTTTTTGATTCAGGCAAATATCGTTAAAGAATTCGGCGGAAATGCCGATAAGATTGTCGAAAATGTTGTGTTTCGGAACAAAAGAGCTTACGAGACTTTGAAAAATGCCGAACTCGTTTATGATTGGTTGGCGGTTTCAGTTGATGAATTCGGCAGAAAAGATATGTCGCCCGCGCCGTGTCTTTTGACGGTTGGCGATGCTTCGGCGTTTATTGATCCGTTCACGGGAAGCGGAATGCTGATGGCACTCGAAGGCGCGGAAATTTTAGCGGAAATTTTAGCGGAAAATCGCTTTTCGCCGGGGGAAATTGCGGGTACATATAAAATTCTGCACAATGAAAAATTTCAAAAAAGACTGCGTATCTGTGCGCTTGTGCGCCGTGCCGCGTTTGTTCCGTCGTTGGCGAAATTAGCGATTTCCGCTTTGAGTTTGAGCGGAAAAGCGCGGGAATTTTTGGCACGTTCGACCAGAAACAGTTTTCCGGTTAGTGAAAGCGAGAAATAAAAGTAATTTTTTTGTAATTTTTTACTTGCTTAAAACCTGTTTTTGCGATTAAAATTCCAACACTACCAATTCTTTAAAGCATCTGTTAGTTGAAATTAAAAGAAAATACGCCGAATCCGGCAACAAAGAACAATAGTTATTGAATACTTATCAAAACCAGATTTTTCTTTGTAATTTACTGACAGACGTTTTAAACGAGTTTCTTAAAATTAAGGAGTTAAAACTAATGAGATCATTTCCTTGGCGAGTTTCAGCTATTGCCGAAAAATTTTTAATGTCGGCAATTATTATGTTGTTTAGTGTCAGCGCGGCGTTTGCTCAAGCGCAGGCAAGCACCGCAGATTTAGTCGGGTCAGTCGTTGATCAAAATGATGCGGCAGTACCGGGCGCGACCGTGACGGTAAATAGTTCCGCGACCGGAATTTCCCGAACCGTGACGACCAATGATTCGGGCGAATATCAGATTTTTGCCCTGCCTCCGGGTGAGTATGAAATTACGGCAACCGCTCCGACCTTTAAAAAGGCGGTTATTGCTCAGGTCAGATTAACAGTCGGGCAACGCGCCGAGCTGAGAATTCCGTTAGAAATCGGAACGGAAGATGTAGTGGTAAATGTCCCGATCGATTCGGTTGCGCTGGTTGAAACAACCCGCACGACCGTTTCGACCACGATCAGTCAGCAGAGCATCGAAAATCTGCCGATTAACGAACGCAGTGCGACCGGATTTGCGCTGACGATTTCGACCGTCGGGCGCGACAACGGGCGTCCGATCGGACCTGCTCCGACTTCCGGTTTGAACATCGGCGGACAGCGCGGACGTTCGACACTCGTTCAGGTTGACGGTTCGGATTTTACCGATAATTCGGTCAATGCGGCGCGTTCGACCGTTTCGCAGGAAGCCGTTCAGGAATATCAGGTCGCGACAAATTCATACGCGCCGGAATTCGGACGCGCCACGGGCGGAATCATCAATGTCGTCACAAAGCGCGGAACAAATGAATTCAGCGGAAACATTTTCGGCTTTATCCGCGATAAAAACATTCAGGCGCGTAATGCGTTCGCCCCGATTGCCAAACCGGATTTTCGCCGGACGCAATTCGGCGGAACGCTCGGCGGACCGATTGTTAAAAACAAAACGTTTTTCTTTGCTTCCTACGAACGCCGCCAACGCGATGAATCGGGATTTTTTACGAGCGACGTTGATCGCGGATTAAGTTCTTCGGTTACGGTCGGCGCGCCGATTCTGCCGTTCACGCAGACATTTAACCGTTTAACGGCGGCGCAGGCGACTTTTGCCAATAATCTGATTGCCAGCGGAAATCCGGCTTTTATCAATGCAGCGGTTCAATATCTTTATTTAGCTTCAAGCGGAAGTAATACCGCTCTGACCGGAACAAATCCGCTGATTAGTGCCGGTGGTGCAATTCCCGCCGGACAACAGGTCGGACCGAGATTTTTCCTCTCGGGTGCGCCTGTTCCGATCTCGACAATAGGAACCAACGGTTTGCCGATTGCCTTTCGTCCGCTTAATACTCTACAGACGATTTTTCCGATTACGGAAAGAACCAATTTTTTCTCGATTCGCGGCGATCATAGTTTTAACGATGATAACCAGTTGACGCTGCGCTTCAGCTACAATCCCGGAAACCTGACCGGCATACAGGTCGAATCGCAAAATCAATCTTTGGGACAAAACGATTTTTCGCGCACCGGTATTCAGACATTAAAGGATTATTCGTTCTCGGCAGGTCTTAATTCGATTCTCGGATCGAGTATGGCAAATGAATTTCGCTTTACATACGGTCAGCGCGATACGACATTTCGTTCGCAAAACGGCGAAGCGGTGGCGTTTAACATCTCGGGAACGGCATTCATCGGACGCGAACTCTTTTCGCCGGTTGACCGCACCGAGAAACGCTTTCAGTTTGCCGATAATCTGAATTATGTTTGGGGAAATCACACCTTCAAATTCGGCGGAGATATCAGCTTTATTGAAATTCCGAGCGCGGTTTTCGAACTGAACTTTGCCGGACTTTTCAATTTCGGTCCGTTTGCCGCCGGCAATTTAAATGCCGCGTTCGGTCAATTGGGCGCACCGGATTTAACTCCGGTTCAAGCCTACGGACTCGGTTTGCCTTCGACCTTTGTTCAGGGTTTCGGCGATCCGGTCAGCCAGATCAAAAACAAACCGATCGGCTTGTTTGCTCAGGATACATGGAGACTTCATCCGCGTTTAACGATTAATTACGGCATTCGATATGACATAGAATTAACCGAAACGATCGCGCCGGTTGCTTTTAGCGATCCGCTTTCGAGAATCAATCTTTCGGCTGCTGATCTTCTGGCGGCGCAGGATGTCGTCGGTGTTCAGCAAGGTCTGCCGCGTGACAAAAATAACTTTGCACCGCGCTTCGGTTTCGCGTGGGACACGATGGGCGACGGCAAAACCGTTATTCGCGGCGCGCTCGGATTATTTTACGATCACCCGCTCCTGGCGGTCGCGTTTAACTCTGATATTGCCGATGCCGCACAGCAGCAGCAGGCAGTTTTGACGGCGGGAAGTCCGGCTTCGACCGCGCTTTTAAATGCCGCGCAGGTTTTTCAGGGAACGGTTTGCGTTCCGGGCGCACCGCAAACTCCGGTTTGCGCCGCGCAAGGTCCCGGCATTTTTACTCCGGGCGTTGCCACTTCTGCCAATTATCAATTCGGCAGACAGCGGTTTGACGATCAGACATTTCCGGGATTCGGTGCGGTTCTGCCGTTCACGCTCCCGATAGCCAAAGATTTTGAATACGCTTACGCGACGCAGGCAAATTTGACTGTCGAGCGTCAATTAACCAAAGATATGGCACTTTCGGTCGGTTACATTTTCGTCGGCGCACGGCACCTGCCGCACCCGACGGATTTGAATACGCCGGACACCCGGCTGCAAATCGAAAACTTCCGCCGCTTTGCCGGGCGTAATCCGGTCAGCACACAGGAAGCGGTTGCTTTTTCAGTTCCGACGGCAAGCAATGCCAATTTCACGGTCATTATTCCGGGAATGGTTGCCGTTAATAATGCGACAGGTCTCGGATTCGTTGCTCCGGCAATCGCTAATTTCTTCCGTCCGAATGCACCGAACTATTTTCTGGCAAGTGCTTTATCGGGCGGCGCAGTCAGCAAAGCTGTTTTGGATGCGGCTTTAGCGGGAGCCAATACGCTTCGAACTCCGGGCATTATTTCCCCGTTCGGCGCAGTTAATGCACAGGTTTCCGACGGTAATTCGAGCTACAATGCGATGAATATCGAACTCAAACGGCGGTTTGCCAATAATTTTACATTTTTGGCTTCCTACACATGGGCGCATTCGATTGACGATTCTTCGGATTTGCAGACGTTGTTGATCGCTCAAGACCCGACTCGCTTTGATCTGGAAAGAGCCGATTCTTTGTTTGACCAACGGCATCGTTTCGTTTTCAGCGGTTTGGTTTCTTCGCCGCAGGGCTGGCGCAATGCCGATGCGACGTGGAAGAAGATTTTCGCCGATTTTACAATCGCGCCGATCATCGAAATTTCATCAGGTCGTCCGTTTAATATCATTACCAACACCGATACGAACAACGATCAATCATCGCAAACCGACCGACCGAGCGTGCTTGCCGACGGATCGCTGTGTGTTCCGGGACGAACGGCAGGCTGCACGCCGCTGATTACAAACGGAGAATTTTCAATCGGAAATTTGGGACGCAATCGCGGTATCACACATTCGTTTGCATCGTTTGATCTGCGGCTTTCAAGAGCATTTCATTTCGGCGAGCGTTTCCGTATTGATCTGATTGCCGAAGGTTTTAATCTTTTCAACCGGTTCAATGAAGGTTCGGCTTCGCCGTTTATCGAAGATGTAAATGCCTTTGGACAAAGTGCCGGCGGCGGAAAATACTTTAGCCGCCCGACTGCCGCTTTTGATTCGCGTCAATTCCAGTTCGGTGCAAAATTCAGTTTCTAAATTCACTGGAAACTTTCAAAAGCCTGTCATTGCCGAAGATTGCAATGACAGGCTTTTTTCTATGGAGATCAGCATCCATCTGCCTCAAGTGGTTTTGGTCTAATATTTGCAAATTAAACAGCCGCTTGTTATCATTAGATGCAAAGCATTAACTTTAAGTCATGAGAAGAGTTTTATATAAAAATTGGGAACAATCAATTTACTGGATTATTTTATTCAGTTTAATGACCGGATTGCTGTTTTCAAACGGCGAAGGTGTCCGTCTGCTTCCTTTTCCCGTTTCAAATGAGAGCGAAGCAGAAAGTTCTCAAGCGTTTCTTGGAAAAAAAACGGGTTTTTATAATCCTTCAACTCATAATTCAAGCAGCAGTCTTCTCAAACTTAACACCAAGGATCAGAAATCCGTCAAACATCTAACTGAAGAACCATCAAGTCTTTCCCGGTTAGATGTCATTGAAAGTCTTAATCTGCGATTAAATGAAGTTTCCGGCACATCTGCCGTTTTGTACAAATCCGCTCACTTAATCTCACTTTCCGACCGCGCTCCGCCGCTGATTTCCTAATTTTTAAATTAATTTAACCCAGTAAAGCGGACATTGAATTTTGGTAGTGCTAAAAATGTAATGCTTTATAAGAATTGTCATCAACTAATTTTTGTGTGAAAAATGGATGTCATAAAACGTTGAACAGGCTGTTAGCCTGTTCAAACAGACTAACAGCCTGTTTTACAACTTCCGTCATCGGCAATTCATATAAAATTTATCAGCATTACATTTTTAGCTCTACCTGAATTTTAAATGTTCGTTAGGCATTGCTGTATCAGAGTGTTTTTTGATGCGGAAATTGCCGACATTATTTCCGTTTTCGTCCGGCAAACCGAAGCGAATTTACGGGCACTTTAGGTGTCTTCGCGTAGTAGTTATCAAGGAACAAGTTTATGGAAAAAAGACTGGAATCTCAAAATCGAGTAGGCGGACAAAAGCTATGTTTTAGTTGTCGAGGGTTGCCGGAATTATCGGAATTTTACTTTATTTTGAACAAATTGCGGTCATTTGTGTTTTATAAACTCTCGGGCTGATTATTTTGCTTTTAGTGGTTGCCTTTGCAGACCTTGAAAGTATCGGAAGCGAGAGGCAAGAATCAACGGAAAGCTAATTCGGTAGAAAATCAAACCGAACGCCGGCATTGAAAAAATTAGAAGAAAACAATTTAACTTTTCAGACAAGTCGTAATCAATAAAAAGTCTTGGATCAAACTCTTTAACGGAGAAATAAATTAAATGTCATCAATCAGCGAATCGAATCTGCCCGGAGTCGGGCGCAAATTTCAAATCGAAACAACCAGCGGCGACCGCCTGATCATCGTCATCCACGATGACGGCAGACGCGAACTTTATCATTTTAACCGGAAAAATCTTGACCGCGCCGATTCGGTTTTAACTTTGACCGACGGCGAAGCGCGGCAGATCGCCGGAATCGTCGGCGGTTTAACGTATGTTCCGAAGGCTCTGCCGTCAACCGAAGTCGTTCTGGACGATCTGGTTTTGGAATGGTTCAAGATCGAACCGAATTCGGCGGGAATCGGCAAAACGATCAAGGAACTTCAAGCCCGCAAAGTAACGGGCGCGTCAATCGTTTCGATCATCGAACCGAATCAGGTAAATCGAGTAAATCCCGAAGCCGATACCGTAATCAATGAGGGCGCGACATTTATTATCGCGGGCGACCGGCGAAATATCACGAAACTGAAACAACTTTTGATCAACGGGAAGGTTTAAAAGGATGGAACATCTTGTTTTAGAAGTCGGATTGGCACTCGTGCTTGTTGCCGGTGCGGCATTGCTGTCTTCGCGGCTGAAAGTTTCCATCGTGCCTTTTTTGATAATAGTAGGAATGGTGGTGGGACCGCATATTCCGAAAATCGGCGTGTTTGATTTTCGTTTTATCGAAAGCGCACCGTTTATTACATTTATGGGGCGCGTCGGCGTTCTTTTTCTGCTATTTTATCTCGGCTTGGAATTTTCAGTAACGCGCCTGATCAAAGCCGGACGCTCGATTGCCGTCGGCGGTTCGATCTATATCGGCATAAATTTTACCGCCGGATTGCTTTACGCGATTCTTGCCGGATTGCCGTTCAAAGAAGTTTTAGTAGTTGCCGGAATTATCACGATTTCTTCGAGCGCGATTGTCGCCAAAGTTTTGTTCGATCTGCGGCGCACGGCAAATAAGGAAACCGAACTGATTCTCGGCATTATTATGTTTGAAGATGTCTTTCTGGCGGTTTATTTATCGCTCGTTTCGGGAATTGTTTTAAGCGGCGCGTCGTCTTTCGGCGGCGTTTTACTGTCGGGCGTGATCGCGCTCGGATTTATTATCGGGCTGATCGCGCTCGGTCGTTTTTTAACGCCGCAGCTCAATCGTCTGCTGCAGATTTCTTCCAACGAAGTTTTTATTTTGGTAGTTTTTGCCGGACTTTTCTTTCTTGCCGGACTCGGCGAAACGATTCACGTTGCCGAAGCCATCGGCGCACTGCTGCTCGGTTTGATTCTTGCCGAAACCGAACACGTTCAGCGCATCGAACAGCTTGTCATTCCGTTTCGGGATTTTTTCGGCGCGTTTTTCTTTTTTGGTTTCGGTTTGACGATTGATCCGCTCGCTCTCGGCGGCGCGGTCTGGTTGGCGGTCGGTGCGGTAATTTTAACGGTTGTTGGAAATGTTACCGCCGGAATTCTCGCGGGCAGAAGCGCGGGACTCGCGCCGCTGCCGTCGCTCAATATCGGTTTGACGATCGTTTCGCGCGGCGAATTCTCGATTATTCTGGCAAATCTTGCCAAAGCCGGAAATCTTTTGCCGATCCTGCAGCCGTTTGCCGCGCTGTATGTTTTGATCCTGGCAATTATCGGACCGATTATGACCAAACATTCCGAGGGAATTTTTAATTTTTCAATGAAATTATTCGGGAAAAGAAAGAAACCGCAAGAGGAAGAAAATCTTGTTAATGAAGATTTTGGTAAAGAAAATTAAACTTCGCCGTTTTTTTATGCGCGGTGCTATAATTTTTTTGATGATTTCTCTGACCGAAAAAATTAAACGAAAATCTGCGAAAATCGGTTTGCACAAAATCGGAATCGTTCGCGCCGAGCCGCTCGATAGGGAAAAAGACCATCTCGAACAGTGGCTCGGAAAAGGTTTTAACGCCGAAATGCTCTGGATGGAGCGCGAACCGGAAAAACGCGGCGACCCGACACGTCTTTTTGAGGAAGCGAAATCAATGATCGTCGTTGCGCTGAATTATTTTACGCCGCACGAGCATATTGAATCGGCTAAAAAAGGCAAAGTTTCGCGCTACGCCTGGGGCGACGATTATCACGATGTTTTACGCGAAAAACTACGCGAACTACTGGCATTTATCAAAGAAGAAAATCCGATTGCGGAAGGAAAAATCTGCGTTGACACCGCGCCGATTATGGATAAAGCGTGGGCAGTGCGCGCCGGTTTGGGCTGGCTCGGCAAACATTCCAATGTCATTACAAAGGAATTCGGTTCGTGGTTTTTTATCGGCGAAATTTTGCTTAATCTGGAACTCGAATACGACACATTGCAGATCGAAGATCATTGCGGAACCTGCACGATGTGTCTCGATGCCTGTCCGACCGATGCGATTGTCGCGCCCTATCTGGTTGATTCAAGCCGCTGTATTTCTTACGCGACAATCGAACTGCGCGACGCGGAAATTCCGCCGCTCATTGCCGAAAACTTAAGCGGCTGGCTTTACGGCTGCGATATTTGTCAGGACGTTTGCCCGTGGAATCGGTTTGAAAAGCCGACCGAAGAAACTCGATTCGAACCACGCCCGAATAATGTATCGCCCGATCTCGACGAAATTATCGAAATGACGCACGAAGAATATATCGAAAAATTTCGCCGGAGCGCGATGAAACGCACTAAACTCGGCGGTTTAAAGCGCAATGCCGAAACCCTTAAAGCAAAAAATGAGCGGTAGAAAAGTCAAGGATTTGGCAGCTCTATAAAATATGAAAAAATTGAATATGAAAAATCTGATTTTAGTAAGTCTTTTTGCGTTTTTGTCGTTCGGTTTTGCTTTTGAAACTTTTGGTCAGGCAAAGCAAAAGCAAATAATCGTTAATGTGACGGGCGCGCGGGTGCGAACTGCGCCGAATTTGAACGGAAAAGTTCTCGGTTCGACCAAAATGGGAACTGTTTACACGAGCATTGCCGCAAAAGGCGATTGGCATAATATTTCATTCGGCAAAGGCGGCAGCGGCTGGATTTCCGGCACGGTCGTCGAAAGTTTCGACAGCTCGCGGCGCGGCGCAATTTATCAAAATATGGCGGCAAAATATTTCAAGCGCGAAAAGCTCGATTTTAATACCGCCGCCGAATTATTCGATTTTTTAACGAGTATTCAAACGGAAATTGCCGGAACAAATATCGAAGCGGATTTATCGCTTAAAAGATTTCTCGCGCTCGCCGCCGCACTTCAAGCAATTCCTTTTGAAAAAGTAAATCAAAAACCGTACACGGATTTTACCAAGGCTAATGAGGGCGAAGTCGTCTATAGCGATCCGGCGGGACAATATCTGGTAATTGCCGAAAAAATCTGGGATTTGCGCGAAAAATACTCATCGCTCCCGATTGCCGAAGAAATTGCCTGGCGTGCTTCAAACACCTATCTGCCGGGCGAATGCGAAGGTTATGTTATTTGCACTCTTTACAATATCCGCGAAACTGACGGCAAATATCTGGAATTTTACCCGAACGGCAGAAACAGCAAAAAAGCGATGGAAAATTTGGCAAATTATCTCGAAGGAATCGCCGACGGTGCGGACGGCAAGGAAGGTTCGGGATATTACGTCACATCCGATGCAGAAGACCGCACGCAGCTTGATAAATATATTTCGCAGCTGCGCGAAATCGTTTCCAAATCTTCAAATCCTCTGAAAACGAAAATTCTCGGTTTTCTGGAAAGAATCAAAACCTATCAACCGAAAGAAACCGATCCTCAGGAAATTGCAGGACTCGAAGAATTTTGGGGAAATTTCCGGATGGCAGTCATCAAAAATGAAAGAAATATGGTTGCCGAAATGACGAAATTTCCGCTGGCAATGCCGTTCGGACAGCAGAGCGTTAAAAATAAAGCCGATTTTCTCAAGCGTTTTGACTCGATTTTCAGCAATGAAACCGATGCCGCGAAATGTTTTGAAACCGCCCAATTAAATAAAACGGGCGGTTTCGGCGTTTATTGCGGTTTTAAAACCGCGCTTGACGATGAAAACAATAAACCGATTTATTATTATTTCGAGAAAACCGAAACGGGCTGGAAATTCGTCGGTTTAGATAATATTAACGAATAGAAACCGTTGTTTGTTTATCGGATGCTAACTAAAAATTGAAATTTTGTTTATAATATATTTCAAATGTTAACAAAAGAATTAGAAGAAACATTAAGTTTAGCAGTTGATGAAGCCTTTAAACGTAGGCACGAATTTGTAACGCTCGAGCATTTGCTTTACGCTTTGCTCGACGATAAGACGGCTCGGGATATTTTGTATAACTGCGGCGCGGATCTGGCGCAGATCGGGAACTTGCTGGAAAATTATTTCGACGAGGTTATGGAAAAACTGCCCGACGGCGCGACGCAGATGCCGGAACTGACTTCGACCTTTCAGAGCATTATTCAATACGCGATGCTTCAAGCCGAAGGCAGCGGTCAACAACGAGTTGACGGCGGAAATATCCTTGCCGCGCTCTTTCAAGCCGAGCAATCATATGCGGTTTACGCGCTCGCCCAGCAAAATGTCAAGCGGCTCGACGTTTTAAATTATATCGCGCACGGAATTTCCAAAATTGACGATAATGACCCGCTTCTCGAAGGTTTTGACGAAGAGGAATTTGCCGAAGAACGGGCGGCGCGAAAACCGAAACCGCTCGAATCTTTTACCGATGAACTCGTTAAACGTGCTTCGGAAGGCGGAATTGACCCGATCATCGGGCGCGAAGCGGAAATTGAACGCACGATTCAGGTTCTGTGCCGGAGAAAGAAAAATAATCCGCTTTACGTCGGCGAACCCGGCGTCGGGAAAACCGCTCTGGCGGAAGGACTTGCGTTAAAGATCAGTGAAGGAAATGTGCCGGACGTTTTGAAAGATGCCAAGGTTTTCGCGCTCGATATGGGCGCGGTTTTAGCCGGAACGCGGTATCGCGGCGATTTCGAACAGCGTTTCAAATCAATCATTCAAGACCTTAAAAAACATCCGAATTCCATTCTTTTTATTGACGAAATTCACACGATCGTTGGTGCCGGTTCGGTTTCGGGCGGCGCGATGGATGCGTCGAACATCTTAAAACCCGCGCTTGCCGCCGGAGAATTGCGCTGTATCGGTTCGACGACTTTTGCCGAATATAAAGCCGCATTCGAACGCGACCGCGCTCTGGCACGGCGTTTTCAAAAAATCGAAATCGGCGAGCCGACCATTGATGAAACCTACGAAATTTTGAAGGGATTAAAGCGGTTTTACGAAGAGCATCACAAGGTCAGATACACGGATGAAGCTTTAAAAGTCGCGGCGGAACTTGCCGGAAAATATATCAACGACCGGTTTTTACCCGACAAGGCGATTGACGTAATTGACGAAGTCGGCGCGAGCGTCAAATTATTACGCGAAGAAGATCGTCCGAGCCAGATTACCGTGCAAATGGTTGAAAATACGATTGCGCGGATGGCAAAAATTCCGCCGAAAACGGTGGTCGCCGACGAAAAAGAGCAGCTGAAAACCTTGCGCGAAGATCTGCAAAAAGTAATTTTCGGGCAGGACGAAGCGATCAACAAGATCGTTGACGCAATTCAAATTTCGCGTGCGGGCTTGGGACACGAAACAAAACCCGTCGGTTCGTTTTTGTTCTCGGGTCCGACCGGAGTCGGGAAAACCGAGCTTTCCAAACAGCTGGCGGAAAGTCTGGGAATCGAATTTATGCGCTACGATATGAGCGAATACGCCGAAGCGCACACCGTTTCGCGCCTGATCGGTGCGCCGCCCGGATATGTCGGCTACGATCAGGGCGGGCTTCTGACCGAAGCGATTATGCGTACGCCGCACGCCGTTCTGGTTTTGGACGAAATCGAAAAAGCGCATCCGAATCTTTTTAATCTGCTTCTGCAAGTGATGGATTCGGCAACTTTGACCGACAACAACGGCAAAAAAGCCGATTTTCGCAACGTGATTTTAATTTTGACGACCAACGCCGGAGCGCGTGAACTCTCGTCGGGCGGGGTCGGTTTCCGCAATCAATCCGACACCAAAGGAAATGCCAAAGGCGTGATCGAACGCACATTTACGCCCGAATTCCGCAATCGCCTCGATGCCTGGGTGGCGTTTCAGCCGCTTGATATGGAAGTTATCAAACTCATCGTTGATAAATTTATCAAAGAATTAAACGGTCAACTGATCGAAAAGCGAGTTCTCGTAAAATTGTCCGAAGCAGCGAAGGAATGGCTCGCTAAAAACGGCTTCGATTCACGCTACGGGGCACGTCCGATGTCGCGTCTGATTCACGATAAAATCAAACAACCGCTCGCGCAGGAAATTCTTTTCGGCGAATTGACCGAAGGCGGAAGCGTTCTGGTCGAGGAAACGGGCGGCGAATTGATTCTGAATTTTTGAAGAAAAAATATCAAGCTTCAGGCGTAAAACTATAACCGACTTAAAGAAAAAAAAGGGCAGTGTAAAATCTGCCCTTTTTTTCTATGTGTTCGATAATTTACCGATCATTCAGGCTGATCGAGCTAATCATATTGCGAAAAGCATTTGAATATCTCGAAGATTCGGTTTCGGGTGAAACCGTTACGACATAGAATAAAGCTCCGTTGCGAAGTTGCGTCGTATAAACGGTGGCAACTTCCGTTTTGTTGGTAACGGGCGAGCGTCCCGCTAAAACAATGCCGTAACCTTGTTTGCCGCCAACCGTCGTGCGCGAATAATTACTCTGTTTACGCATATAATTGTTCGCCTGCAAAATGCCGTTGACATATTCTTCCGTCGCCTGTGCCAGATCGCGGCTGCTCGTTTGAGCCAATCCGATCATCGCGCCGTGCGTAATTCCGTTGTCGCCGTAAGCTCCTTCCGGCGCAAATGTAATGGTTTCTTCCGTTTCAAATGTTTTCCAGTTATTGGGAACTCTCACCTGGAGTAAATCACCATTGCGATACACTACCGTGCGGGTTGAAGGAAGCGCAACGCTGGAGTTGTATCTGCCGCCGGCAGTCGGATTCGTGCGCGGATTGTTCTGCGCGTTTTTTTCGATTTCTTCCATTGACGGAGCTTGCGGCATACCTCGCAGACGGCTTTGAATTCGCTCAAAATCGCGCGTGTTTTGAATCGGATTTGCCGAAACTCTCAGAAGCTGCGCTTCACGATTGATATTTTCGTAGCGGTTTGCCGGATTCGGGTGACTGCTCAAAAATTCGGGAGCGCGACTTCCGCCGCTCTGCTGTTCGATGGTTCTGAACATATTTGCCAAATCCCGCGGGTCATAACCGGCATTTGCCATAATTTGTGCGCCCAAAATGTCGGCTTGGGTTTCATATTCGCGGCTGTACCTCGTCATCCACGCTTGAACGCCCATTGCGCCGAGCTGTGCGCCGGCTTCTCCGGCTAAAATCGCGCCGCCTAAAATCGCGCCGATTCCCAAGATCTGATTAAGCGGGCTGCTTTGTTTGGTAGCGTTTGCCGTTCCGTGGCGCAGGGCAACGTGGGCGATCTCGTGCGCCATGACACCCGCCATTTCGCCTTCATTTTTAGCCGCTTCGATCATTCCGCGATTGACAAACATCGGACCGCCGGGAAGCGCAAATGCGTTAATATCACGGGCGTTGATGATTTTGAATTGATAATCAAATTCCGAATGTCCGAACTCGCGCGGAATTGCCTGCTCCAGACGTTCACCGACAGTCTGAACATATCTTGTCGCCTGGGCATCGTTCAAAACCGGCATTTGTTGTTGAACTTCATTTGATGCCTGCTGCCCGATTTTTACGTCATCCTGAATTTTATACTTATTTTTCGGCATTTTGATGCGTGTCTGTCCCATTACCGCAAGCGGCAGCATCATCATTGTCCAAACCAGCACGATCGCCGTCAGATTTTTGCCCCAATTATATTTTTTCATTTTTCTCCTCCCAAATTTTATCTTTATTAAAATTGTATTGATTTTATACAAAAGTAAAAATACAAGCAATGAAACTGCAAGCCGCGTTCCTAAGTAAAATACCAAAGACGTCCCTCAGATGAAAAAATCTTCGGCTGACGTTTGCTGAAAATCCGTATTAAGACAAATTAGACAATTAATATGGAAGGTTAATTAAGATGTTCGAGGCGAGGCGAAAATTTAACTTAATCGTTTGATTTATGTAACTTACAGAAACATAAATCAATACGAAAAGATAACATTTTGAAAAATAAAAGAAAAATAGAGATTAATGCGCCAGGGCATTTCCGGCAATTCCGGCAACCAGGACGTTTTCATTGATTTTTTCATCTGCCGAAAGCGGTTTTAACACCTCTCTGACTTTGTTAATTAAAACCAGAACTTCTTTAGAATCAATCTTTTCGGAGTGTTTCTTGTCGACTAAAAAGGCTAACGCTAAATCATTTTCCAACTCAGTTGCTAAATTCATAAATTTCCCTTTTTATAAAAATTATTATCTACTTTTTACACACTAAAAGAGTATTTGTCCAGACGAAATCGTGACTTTTTGACAATAAATCAGGTAAAAATCAAGGGAAAAGATTTTTAGCCAATAAATTTGCGCCCAAGACAATGATGTTAAATAAATGTTAAATTTGTATTAATAAAAATTACCGGCTTTTCAAATTTGGGTATAATTCACTCATCAAAAACAGCACATATTTATAAAAAATAAATAAAGTATTAAGTTTTTGTTGCCGATAAAAATCGGTGAAAAAAAATGAGATAGTTTTGGTTAATAACAACTCTTTTCAGAAAATAATTCATTGTTTATAAATTAAGAAAAGGTTACATAATTTTTCGGAAGAATGCCTTTAGTCGAGATTTTCTGTTAGAATCTCAAAACAAAAGGCTTTACTCTGACAAGACTTTCTTAAAAAAACAAGAAAAAATTAAATGCCAAGCAAAATCAGTGTTTCAAACTTAAATTTCTTTTACGGTAAAGATCAGGCTCTGTATGATATTTCGCTGGAAATTCCCGAGCGCGAAGTTCTCGCGTTTATCGGTCCGTCCGGCTGCGGAAAATCGACATTTTTGCGAACGCTCAACCGGATGAACGACACGATTCCGATTGCCAGGGTCGAAGGAAAAGTTTTGATCAACGGAATAGACATTTATTCGAAGAAAACCGATGTTGTCGCCTTGCGCCGCAAGGTCGGGATGGTTTTTCAAAAATCGAATCCGTTTCCAAAGTCAATTTTTGACAACATCGCCTACGGAATCCGGATCAATCGGCTTTATCAAGGAAAAACGGATTTGGAAGAAAAGGTCGAAAAAGCCTTAAAAGATGCCGTGCTTTGGGATGAAGTAAAAGATCGCCTGAATACTTCGGCGTTCGGTTTGTCCGGCGGACAGCAGCAAAGGCTGTGTATTGCCAGAGCTTTAGCCGTTGAGCCGGATATTATTTTGATGGACGAACCGGCGTCCGCACTCGATCCGATTGCGACGCAGAAAGTCGAAGAATTGATAGTTCAATTAAAGAAGGATTACACGATCGTCATCGTTACGCATAATATGCAGCAAGCCGGGCGCGTTTCCGATAAAACGGCGTTTTTTATGCTCGGCAAATTAATCGAATTTAATGCCACGCAAAAAATGTTTATGAACCCGAACGAGAAATTAACCGAAGACTACATAACCGGCAGATTCGGATAATGTGTTTATTTTATTGAGTTTAGTCTTACGCAAAACTTTGATGACATTTGCTTATAACAGTTAATATATATTATAAAGAGATATAGAAGAATGGAAAACAGAATTATAGATCAACAATTAGACCTTTTGCGTGATAAACTGCTCTTGCTCGGCGGAACGACCGAAAAAGCACTCCAGCGCGCGATGCAATCCCTGACCGAACGCGACAGCGAACTGGCACAGAAAGTTTTAAAGGAAGACAAGATAATTGACCAGATGGAACTCGATATTGACCGGTTCAGCATCGAGATTCTCGCGCTTCAGCAACCTGCCGCCCACGATTTGCGCTTTGTTATTTCGGTCGCGAAAATCACGCCGATTCTCGAGCGCATCGCCGATCACGCGAGCAGTATTGCCAAAGCGGCTTTGATCTTAAACAACGAACCGCAGCTCAAACAATACGTAGATTTGCCGAAAATGGCGGAAAACGCGGCGGAAATGCTGCGCTCTGCGCTCGATGCTTTTACCTCGGAAGATGCTCAAACTTCGCGTCTGATTATCAAACAAGACAAGATTATCAACGAAGCCTACAAACGAATCTTTAATGAACTGATCGAAATAATGATTGATAATCCGACAACGACCAACAGTGCGGCGCAGCTTCTTTTTGTTGCCAAACATCTGGAACGCATCGGCGATTATGTCAAAGACATTTGCGAGCTTAATGTTTATCTGACCGAAGCCGCGTTTATCAAGCACAGCGGAAAAAAATCATTGTAAGAAAAATTCGAAACGTGTGTTTTCGATAAGTTGCGGCTTCTCACTGGATTTGAGAAATCGGTGATCTCCTTTGCCGAAAAATAATGTTTCTTGTTATTAGACAGGGCACGTTTCTTCGGATATATTTGCTTTTCCAAACCAAATCATACCAAAGCCGGATCAATTGGTTATTTATACGGTTCTGACCTTAATTAATAACAAATTGTAATGAAAAAAGAGTTTAGATTGATCGATTAAATCATTAAAATTACGCTACTTACCGAAAAAAATTTCCTCTTTTTTCAATACAACTCTGTATAACCAATTTAATCGGTTTTGGTATAAACAGATCGAGCAAATGTTTTAGGATACGAATTCTTAATGGTGAATGGTGAATTGTGAATGATGAATGGTTTCATTATAAAAATTCTAAAAGGTTTCTTTAACTATCGAAATTGAAACGGTTTATGAATGTTTTTACAATTATCCATTATCCATTTTCCATTATCCGTTTTTCATTTTGCATTGGTGCGCTTACTTCTTTTTCGGCGGTTCTTTTTTGTCGCCCCAGTAAAAGGTTTTGACGACCAAAATATAGACGAGTAAAACCAAAAACAATAAACCAAAAAAGTGACATTTCGATATTTTCCTTAAACTGAAAATTATTGCGGAATTTCCGTTCTCTGAATCGTTATTTCTTCTTGTATAATCTCCGTTTGGATTTCTTTCGGTTCGAGCAAACCGGCAAAAAATCCGCGGCTTCCCGTGTGTTCGAGAATATGTTTATACATTACCGTAATAATGGCAACAATCGGAATCGAGAGAAAAACGCCCGGAATTCCGGCAACTTGTTCGCCTGCCAAAACCGATAAAATAATCATCAAAGGATGCAGATGAATGCCGCCGCGAACGATTCGCGGATACGTTACGTAATCGTGCGTCAGGCGCAGAATAAGTAAGAAAATCGCCGTCCAGAGCGCCTGCCACGGCGAACCGCTGAAACCGGCGACGGACGTTGCCAGAATGGCGAGGCTCAAAGGACCGATCAGCGGCACAAACTCAAAAATTCCCGCTAAGATGCCGAGCAGGAGCGCGTATTTTATGCCGAGCAGATAAAATCCGAGGGTGCAGACGAAACCGATCAGAAAACAGGAGATCAATTGAGCGCGGGTATATGCGGCAAGCGTTTGATTGACATCTTCCAAAACGGATTCAGCCCGCGCCCGCCAACGTCCCGAAGGAAAAACGCGTAAAATAATCGCCCGAAAAAGATTTATATCCTTGAGAAAGAAAAATGCCAAAACCGGAACTAAAACCAGCCACGGCAAATATGTAACAAAATTAAACAGAAAATTTCCGAAAGTTCCGGTAACTTGCGTTCCGACATAGTTAATTATCGAAGACGCGTTTTCATTGATTTTTTCCTGAAACTCTTTCGATATTTTCAACCTTCGATTTAATTTGTTCAATTCCGCTATCTGCTCTTGAAAAACCGCCGCATACCCCTGTGCATTGGCGGCGAATTCCCGGGCTTGATTCGCCACACGCGGCGCAAGATTGGCAATGCCCAAACCCAGAACCGTAAAGACAATTAAATAAGCGATAACGATGGCGATGGGGCGCGGCATCAATTTTTCCAGATGTCTTTCCTTGAACGGGCGGCGAATCAATTTGACGAGCGGATCAATCAAATAAGCGAAAAACACCGACAAAACGATCATAAAAAACAAAAACGTCAGCGATGAAAGAATATTGGTGATAAAACCGCCGAGATTCCAGACGAGAAAAGCGACCAGAACGACGCGGACGACCGTCCAGCTCGAAGGCGTTGACGGATCGAGAAAAACTCTGCGGGCAGTTTGCCGCATCGCTCGAATTTTCGCCGTCGGTTTGGTTGCGCTTTTTTCGCGGATTTTCTTTTCAGACACAGTTTTTGCTTCCTATTTATTGATATTTTTATTGTCGTTTGCTTGATTTACATTAGTGTTTTTACCGGGTTCCGGTGCTGAAAAGTTCTCGATAGTAAAGTGTTCGCCCAGTTTTTTCAGAACTTCCGGCTCGAATTTAAAGGACGAACCGGCAACGACGGCTTTATCGTCATCACTTAAAACAAAGCGATTGGTTTCGGCGGGTGAGTTGTTTTTGAGAAATGTCCGGTCTTCGCCGTCAAACACGCCGCCGTCCTTGCGCCGGAAAACGAAAATATACTGAAAATTCGCGGTCTGCATTGATTTTATATCTCTTTCAACAGCCGTTAATTTTACTTCCGGCGAGGCGTTTGTGTTTGATCTTTTTTGCATCGAAGGATTTCCGCCGCAGGCAAAATTCATCAACATCAAACTCGCTGAAACCATTAATAAAGCGGCGCGAAGAATGTTTTTTTGAGATTTATTTTTTCTATTAATTTTCTGCAGCATTCGTATTTTCTCCGTGGGTGTTTTGTTCGATGATTTCTTCTTTATCCGCATCTTGATTGATTTGCGCCGAATTTTCTTCTTCTTCGAGTTGTTCTAAATCTTCCGGCTTTGCGCCGCCTTCGTCAATTATTTCGTCGTCAGGCTTGCCTTTTTCGTCGCGGATTTTCAGAATGATCGCGTCTTCATCCTGATAAGCCGTTTCGCACCAACCGCTTTGCAGGCAATTGGCGATAAAATCAACATTGTCTTTAGCTTCCGAGAAGATAAAGCGCGAATTGAATTTTTCGCGGATAACGGGCGCGGGATCTTCGATTTTTCCGGAATTAAGTTCGCCCATCAGTTTATAAAGTTCGGGATTTTTTGAATACAGGTAATTCGGGTCGAGTCCCCAGACGTAGCGGTGTTTCGTGTCGTAGAAAAACATTTTCGGGAAATTATCCCAATTGCAGTTATAAATTATCTCGCCTTCGGGAATATTTTCGTTCGCCCAGGTCATCGCATTTTTGTATTTTTCGTTCGGTTCATTTGATCTGATATTGGAGATCAAACCGGCTTGTTTGAAGTCAAACCAGCGCGTCATATCAACTCCGGCGAGATTATACGTAATCCACGCGACCAGAAACAAACCGAGCGTCCAGATAAGGATTTGTTTGATAAGATCGAAGAGCTTTTGCCTTTCGGTCTTTTTCGCTTTATCGAGATACGGTTCGATGTCTTGTTTGAAATCTTCGGGCAGTTGTAAGAGATACGGAATTCTGAACGCCTGCCAGCTGAAGGCGGCAAAAAGAATGGCAAACGGCGGAAAATATTCGGCAAAGCGTTTCGAGCGAAACTGCGAAACCAGCAAAATGGTAACGAACATCAGGAAAAACGTGGATTTTTCCGGCAATTTTCCGTCTCTCGGCGTGAATAGAATATAGCCGATCAGCACCGCCAACAGAGCAATCGGAAAATTCATCAAAAGTTCGACACCGTCATACGGATACCATTCGCCGCCGACCGCGACGGCAAATTCGCCGACTTTCAGTTTCGTAATAAAATGCTCGTAGAAAAGCCAGAGATTCGTCGGAAAATACGGATTGATAATATTTCCGAGAATCATCCCGCCGCCCGTGTAGGCAAGCGGTTTCCATTCAAATTTGCGCTCATTCCAACCGATGATGATCGCCCAGATAAAAGCCGCGATCAGGAGCATCGGAAAAAGGCTGTAAGTCCAGACAAAAAAGAACATCAAAGGGAAAAGCCAAACATATTTGCGCTCGAAAAGAAGATAAATTCCGGCAACCGTAAAAATGATCGTCAGGGGCGGAGCCTTCGCCATATTCATCCGGAAATAAAACGAATTGGCGCACCCCAAAAGGGCGGCAAGCCACAACAGCAGATAATCGACATGATAGCGAAACATCAGCCAGTAAACCGAAAAGATCGCCAGACTTCCGTAAAAAACGGTCGAAAGTTTTGCCGCCATGACGGGTTCGAAAAACCACAGAAACGGAATCTGCAAAAGATGAAACAGGAAATGATGATCGGCGTAAGCCTCGGGACCTAAAACAGTAAAAGGCAGCCACGTAAAATCGGGCAGCCAATTGCCCTGTTTAAAGCTTTCCCAGAGCAGCGAGCTCCAGCGAATGTGATAATAGCCGTCCCAATCGCCGCAGCAGATCGCGCTCGTCGAAAATTGCAGAAGCACCATTATCAAAACGATGGCAAAAAGTCCGAAAATCAAATAAACCAAGCGAATCGCTTCGTCCGTACCGAACCAGTGTGTCCACGTTTGTTGCGGCGTTCTGCGCTTTTCGACAGGCTTCTCGGCGGTTGTTTCTTCGGGGTTTTCGTTGTAAATCTCTTCCATTATGTATGTCGTTTATAAAATGCGAGTAAAAGATAAATTATTTGAAAAAATATCACGAAATCGGGATAAATATCTAATCGGCAGAAAGAGAAGTAAGTAGTAAGGCAAAAGTAAAAAGGCAAAAGGCAAAAGTGAAAATCTCATTTAACTATTTGAACTTATTCAAGTTAATCGCCTGATTTATTAAAATCAATAAACTTGATTACTTTTGCTTACCCGCTTATATTTAGTTAAAGGATTATTGAAAAAGGTATTTAACTGTTGTAACCTCAAAAACGCAGTTATAAATTGAGGAAAAGTAAAATTAATGAGCGAAATAAATGAAGATTTAAGTACGGATTTAAGCGAAATTCGTAAAATTCTGGCGGGCGAAGTCAAACTGCGAAGCGGTGTTATCAAGCCTTTGGAAACGGCGATGCGGGCGTTAAAAGATCCGCACAAAAACGCCGTGGTTTTGGCGGAATCGGTTTCTGCTTTGGAAAATCCGCCGTCCGACCTGGAATTGCCCAAAAATTATCAATCGTCGGTTGGGCAGCTTAAAACAATTGCCGATGAAAATCTGGCGGAATTGGAATTTACCTTTGCCAGAGATTTGCGCGAGGCGTTTAGTGAAAAAGGAATCACGCTCGGCGGCAGTTCGGCATCCGAGCTGATTGCGGAATTGTTTGTCATTAAAGTAGATATGCGCCGCAAACAGGTTGATATGACTTTTTCGCGCCAACCCGTTACGGACCGGAAAATCAAGCTCAATGTCGAACAGGTCGTCGCCGTTTATGAACGGGCGCGAAAGGATGTTTGCGAGCGCAATGTCGATTTAAACGCGTTGCTCGGCGAACTTTTTGAAGCCTATAACCGCATTTTAAAATTGACGGAAAAACAGGTCGGAACGCGCACGATAATCGTTGATTGTTATCGTGAATTAATTATGGTTCGCCAACCGGCGGCGTTTCGCAAAACGCCTTCAAAGCAGAAATTTCTCGATTACCCGAAAACGCATTTCGCATTTGATATGATGCAGCTTCGCCGTTCGCAGCAGATGGTTTTTGAAGGACATCGCTTAAATCTGGGAACGGCGACCATTGATGTCGGAAGCGATTCGGCGCGGGCGATGTTTCTCGCCACGGATGCCAACGAAGGACAGTTTATTCAGCATCTGTATTTTACGAAAGACAAGTGATAATGGATTGCAGATTTCAAATTTCAAATTTCAAATTAAATCCGATGCTGCGAATTTCAGATTGCAGATTTCAAATTTCAAATTAAATCCGGAATCTGAAATCTGCAATTTGGACTTTGAAATCTGGAATCTGAAATATTTTAGGAGAATTGACAGATGACTTTGACGCAAACCGAAGCACAGCATATCATCCGCAAACTCGGCGAATCGGGCATTCCGCCAACACGAAATTTAGAGGTTTATACGGTCGGGATCGATTCGATTTTAGGAACGCTCAAGGATGAATATTTGGACGGATATTTGCGCGACGGCGGTTCGAGTTTTAAGCTCGTTGTCGGCGAATACGGCAGCGGTAAATCGCATTTTCTCTATCGTCTGCGCGATTTAGCCTGGGAACTCGGTTATGTTGTCAGCCGCACCGAACTCAGTCCGAAAGAATGTCCGTACGATAATCAACTCAAAGTTTATCAAGCGGTTGCCGGAAATCTGATTTATCATTCGCCGGCGGGCGACAGCTCCGATACGAACGGTTTGGAAGCGTTTCTCGAAAATCATTTTTTTCAAACCTTAAAAACGCTCGGCGTGGAAAATGCCAAAACGAGTGTCGGAATTGATGTTCGTGTTACATTGTGGCTCGATACGGTTTTGCGTTTTAATATCGAAAGCCCTTCGTTTCGCCACGCAATTTATTATTATTTTCGTGCCGTGGCGGAAGAAAACGAACAAAATAAACGGCTTATCGCGGCTTGGCTGCGCGGCGAAAATGTTGCATTAAAAGATGTTCGCCCGTTCAGCATCACGGAAAAATTAGATAAAACCGTCGCTTTCAAGATGATGCGTTCGCTGGCGCAAACAGTTCACGAACTCGGTTATGCGGGTTTGGTTTTGCTGTTTGACGAAGGCGACCGAATGGTCAGCATCGGTTCATCGCGCACGGAAAAAGTCGCGTGCGATAACCTGCGCGAAGTGATTGACCGCTGCGCCGGAGAAAGTCTGCCGTCCGCACTTTTCGTCTATGCCGTGCCGCCTTATTTTGTCACGAATATCGCGCCGAATTATGAAGCCTTGAGCCAGCGCATCAGTTCAAAAGTCAAATTTTCGCGCCAAAACCCGTTCAGCGTTCAAATCAGCCTCGATCATCTCGATTATCCGGGCGAAGAACTGCTGCGGCTGATCGGCGAAAAACTTTTGGGCGTTTATGAAACGGCTTACGCGATGAATTTGAATCACGAACTGCAGCGCGAAAACATCGCCAAACTCGCCGCCGGCTGCGCGTCTTTATTGTCAACAAGTCATCGCCGGCATTTTGTAAAATCTCTGGTTACGATGCTCACCGAACAGCGCGTAACGGGCGAACATATCTACGAAGACGACAATTTAACCGGCGTTCTGCGCGATGTTACCGAACAACTCGGTCGCACGGAAACAGGCGAGTACTGATTTCAGATTTCAGATTCCAAATTCCAAATTAAATACCGGAATATGAAATCTGGAATTTGAAATTTGAAATCTGGAATTTGGAATCTGAAATCTGGAATTTGAAATTTGAAATTTGAAATCTGCAATTTGAAATCTGGAATTTGGAATTTGAAATCTGGAATCTGAAATTATGATCGGATCAATCGTAAATCATCCGCTTTTCGGGCGTGGGCAGGTGTTAGAATTACGCAATGCCGGACGCGACTCAGTCGTGCGTTTTGATAACGGCATTCGAGCAACCGTGCCGAGCGGGATGTTGTCTGTTTTGCAATCCGCCGAAACACCGGAACCGCCGAAGCCTTTTTTTGTGCCGCGCAAAGAAAAGGTTTTCACGCCCGAAGAAGCGGCGCGGATTGAAGCCCGCAGAACGATTGAAGCCTTGCGTTACGGGCTTGTTCCGGCAAAAAGAATCCGCGAATTGAGCGTCGGGCTTGATGAAGAAAAATCGAGTTTGCAAAATGCTTTTGCGAATACGAAGGAAAAAGGCGGTGATGTCCGCGTGGTCGTCGGGGAATACGGCGCGGGCAAAAGTCATTTTTTCGAGTTAGCCGCGCAGGAAGCTCTGGCAAATAATTTTCTGGTCGCCACGACAAGTTTGGATTTGCGCGAAGTTCCGCCGAATCGTCCGCAGAGAATTTATCTGTCCTTGATGCGTTCCCTGCGTTTTCCCGATTCGGAAGAAACGGGGCTTGTACCGTTTCTGGACAAAATTCTGGCACTGCCGAATTATTCCGAAATTCAGGACAGCGTTAAAGAAACATTTTTCGCTTCGGCACTTTATAATTATTCGCTGATGCGCGATAACCCGAATGAGGCATTGGAGTTATTGATTGATTGGATGTCGGGCGAAAAGGTTTTTATTGCCGATGTCCGGCGAAATGTCGCATTTAAAAGCAAGGAATTCGAGATAAAAGGACTTTCACAACTAACGACCGCCGCCGATCAATATTGTTATTTGCTCAACGGCTGGGGCTGGCTGGCAACTCAGGCAGGTTATAACGGACTCGCTGTTTTTATTGACGAATCCGAACATTACAGTCTTCTTACCATGCGCGGAAAGGAAAAAGCCGATAATTTTTTCAAAGCATTAATTTACACCGCGCTCGGAACACGCGGAAAAATTACCGAAAACGATTTGGTTCATCAATATTATTCACACCCGTTCCGGCTCAAAGATGACAGTCATTTATTACTCCTGTTTGCGCTGACACCGACCGCTAACACCTTTGATTACAAGCGTTTTTTAGACGAACAACAGATTTTGAGTTTGAAAAAATACCTGCCGCAAAATGCTCTCGATGAACTGCTGACGCGCCTTTATGTTTTGCATCGGCAATCTTACAACTACGAAACTCACGCCGATTTTATTGATGTTTCACAAGGTTTGCTCGAATGTCTGGACAATAATCTGATAAATCTCCGCCAGGTAATCCGCCTTTCCGTCGAGATTTTCGATCTTTGCTACGCGCATAAAAATTACGATGCCAATCAAGCCGTCGCCGAATTGCGGCGTGCTTTGTTGTAATTTCAGATTTCAAATTTCAAATTAAATCCGGAATCTGGAATTTGAAATCTGAAATATTAAAAATAGCTTTACTATTCTTCTTCTGAAATCTAAAATAGTAAAATGATTTATCCCAGAAAAATCTTCAAGAACTTAAAAGCGCATTTGGAAACAAAACAAGTAACTGTTTTAACGGGAATGCGCCGGACCGGAAAAACAACTCTCGTAAAAGAGTTGTTAGAAGTTTCTGACATTACTCAGAAGGTTTATTTTGACCTTGAAAGAATTGACAATCGAATACTGTTTTCAGAGGAAAATTATGAAAATATAATTATGGCTTTAACACAGCAAGGCATCAATTTTAATGAAAAAGTTTTGCTGGCAATTGACGAAATTCAGTTAGTTCCAAATTTACCGAGTGTGGTTAAATATCTTTATGACAATTATGATATTAAATTTTTGTTGACGGGTTCGAGTTCGTATTATTTGAAAAACCGCTTTAGCGAATCGCTTTCCGGCAGAAAGCGGATTTTTGAAATTTATCCGCTGAATTTCAGTGAATTATTAACATTTAAAGACATCGCTTTCAAACCGGATTCAGAATTTACAAAAACAAAGTTTATCAAATCGGAATATGAGCGATTAAAGCAGTTTTACGAAGAATACATCAATTTCGGCGGATTTCCCGAAGTAGTTTTGACTGATTCGGTCAAAGAAAAAACTGATTTAATCAAGGATGTTTTGAGTTCATATATCAATTTGGACATTATGGCGGTTGCCGATTTTCGCAAAGCGATTGATATTTATAAACTTATCAAATTGCTGGCGGTTCGCGTCGGAACAAAACTCGACATTTCAAAATTGACGAATTTGACCGCGCTGAGTCGTGCAAATGTCGAGAATTATCTTGAATTATTTGAAGAGTCTTATCTGATTCGGACAATTCCGGTTTTGTCCAGTAGCCCCGACCGCGAAATCGTCAAAGCACGCAAAATCTATTTTTTAGATAACGGCATCGCTTCGGTTTCAGCCGAATTAAGCAGCGGTTCAAAGTTTGAAAATGCGGTTTTTAATCAATTGCTTCATTTCGGCGAAATCTCTTATTATCAACGAAAAACCGGCAACGAGATTGATTTTATTTTGGATAAAAAAATGTCGTTCGAGGTTAAAGAAACGGCTCACGAAACTGATTTGAAAAATTTGAAACGTCTTTCTGAAAATTTGGAAATCAAGCAAAATTTTGTCATCGGACGACATCCGAATCACATATTTGACGGTTATATTTGGGGCGGTTTCGTTCAATAATTAAAGCGATTTTCAGATTTCAGATTCCAGATTTCAAATTCCAAATTGAAAAACCGGGATGAAATGAATATCGGTGTTGATTTCAAATCTGAAATCTGGAATCTGAAATTTGGAATTTGGAATCTAATGGAACTTTTGCCGCACACATTTGACGCTTTTTTGTCGCGATTCGGGCGGTTGACCGCGATTCAGGAGCTTGCGCTCGAGCCTTTGTTGAGCGGGAAAAATTGCGTTTTGGCGGCGGCGACGGCGAGCGGAAAAACCGAAGCAGCGTTAGCTCCAATTCTCGAACGCTTTCAAACGCAACGATTTAAGTTTAATCAAAGCAAACAAACGGCGACCGTAAAATTTCTGTATCTCGTGCCGACGCGTGCCTTAGCGCGTGATATTGCGCGGCGCATCGAACAGCCTCTGGCAAAACTGGCAATCGGTTTAGCGGTCAAAACGGGCGACGAACCTGCGCTGAAACCGAATCGTCCGCCCGAATTTCTGATTACAACGCCCGAATCGCTCGATTCGATGCTGGCAAATCGCCCGAAAATGCTGCGCGATATTCGCGCCGTCGTTTTGGACGAACTCCATCTTTACGACAACACGCCGCGCGGCGACCAACTGCGGATATTGCTCAATCGGCTGCGAAGATTGAGAAAATACGCTTTTAAACAAGGCGATGCGGCAACTGACGAAATTCAATTCTGCGCTCTGTCGGCAACGATGCAAAATCCCGTAAATGTTGCCGAAAAATACTTTATCAATCCCGTTTTGATTCAGGCAGGCGGGCAACGCGCGATTGATGCGGAACTTTTAGAAATGCACGGCAAAAATTCTCTGATCGAACTTTTTGCGACTTTCAAGGAGCGGAACGTCAAAAAAGTTCTGGCGTTTTGTCAAAAACGCGCGGAATGCGAAGAATGGGTAAATTTATTGCGCGGCAGTTTGCCGTTCGGCGATGAGGTTTTGGTTCATCACGCGAATTTGAGCGCAAGCGTTCGCCGTCAGACGGAAGAAAAATTCACGCGCACCGGCGCGGCTTTGTGTTTTGCCACCTCGACGCTCGAACTCGGCATAGACATCGGCGATGTTGATCTGGTTTTACTGATCGGTGCGCCCGATAATCTGAGTTCATTTCTGCAGAGAATCGGACGCGGAAACCGCCGCACGAAACGCACGCAGGTCGCGTGTTTTTACCGGAATTTAACCGAAGAAGCGATTTTCCAAGTCTTTATTCGCGCCGCGAAAAATTCGGATGAAAAGGCGTTGAAATTATTAGGTTCGGACAGCGGTTTGGCGTTTCGCCCGTCGGTCGTCGTTCAGCAGCTCTGCTCGTATCTGAAACAAACGACGCACAGCGAACTCGACACGCAACACGCTTACGGACTTTTTGCCACGCCGCAAGGCGAGCCGCTGATTGATAAAAATCAATACGATAAAATCGTCGAAAATATGTTAGACAAAGGCTTTTTCAAACCTGCGATGCACGGCGGACGGCAGCTGCAAGCGGGCGAAATTTGGGAAAAACTTTACGAAGAACGCACACTTTACAGCAATATGTCCGGCACGAATGAAAGTTCGTTGGTAATTGACGATATGACCGGAAGACTCGTCGGTTATCTCGATTCACGGATGCAGGTCGGCAACACTTTTCTAATGGGCGGACACGCCCGCCGCGTTACTGCGACAAGGGGGCGAAAAATTTTAACCCGCTCCGAAAACCACGCCGAAAACGCCCGCAAAGCACCGCAAAAATGGAATTGGCGCGTCAAATCTGCGGAATTGACCAATGCGTTGGCAAAGGAATTGGGATTTCCGACCGGAGACGAAAAAGGCAAAATGCCACTGGTTAATATTCAAACGGAAAAAGATGCGGAAAAACGAACTCTGCTTTTTCATTGCGCGGGCGAAGTTTACGGCAAAGCTCTCGCCGAATTGTTGGAAAACGTAAATGAAATATTCGTCTTCGCGCATAACGAATTTTTTGTCGAAATATCATCTGAAATTGCGGAATCTGAGCGGCAATTTTCGGAGAAGGAAATACGAAATCTGCTTTCGCACCGCTGGAAAAATTTTGAAAACGCCTTTGATCTAGGGCGTTTCCAAAACGATCTGCCGACCGAAGTGCGCCGCGCCAGCGTCATCGAGGCTTTTAATTTAGCTAAATTCAAAACACTCTGTTTTCGTGATTGGGAATTACTCTAATATTTCAGATTTCAGATTTCAGATTTCAGATTTCAGATTGAAATACCAAGCTGCAAAAGGTTTATCGGTGTTGATTTGAGATTTCAGATTTGAAATTTTGACACACTTGGTAACGTGCGTCTTTTCTGCCGGCAAACTTTCTGATGAATTTGAAATTTGAAATCTGGAATTCCTTTGATTGAAAAGATATTTGATAAACAAATTTGCTAATCTAAAATCCAAAATCTAAAATCTAGAATCTAGCTATGTATCCAAAAGGGAATTTATTTATAAATGCTTCGCACGGAAAACTGGAAGCAATTTTGAAAGAGCCGAAGGGCGAGCCGAAAGGCGTTGCGCTGGTTTGCCATCCGCATCCACTCGGCGGCGGCACGATGCACAACAAGGTCGTTTACCGCGCCGCGCAAGGACTTCTCGACGCGGGATTAGTTACCTTGCGCTTTAATTTTCGCGGAGTCGGCGCATCAACCGGACAGCACGACGACGGGAGCGGCGAAAAACAAGATATAAAAGACGCGCTTTCGTATTTAACCGAAAATTATCCGAACAAGGAAATTACCTTCGCCGGATTTTCGTTCGGTTCGTATGTCGGCACGCAAACGACGCTTGCTGACGACCGCGTAGTTCGCCTCGTCAGCCTTGGAACGCCGGTTGATAAATACGATTTTTCCTATTTGAAAAACGTGCGGAAACCGATTCTGTTCGTTCACGGCGACAAAGACGAATTCGGTTCGGTCGAAAACTTAAATGAATTAGTTTCGGTTGTTGCCGAACACACGGACGCAAAATTAGTCGTTTTCCAAAACTGCGGACATTTTTTCGACGAGCATCTCAATCAATTAAAAGACGCGATTCACGATTGGGTTTTAGAAAAAATGGCGGAATAGTTTTTCCAACTTACATTAATATATTTTTAAGGAGTTAGTATGAAAAGAAGTATATTTTTAACCTTAATAATTCTCTTGATTTCAGCTTGCAACAATACACGAACACAAATAGATTCTTATAAAGTTCCTGACCAAAATATTTCAAATTCAAATCAAGTTTTGCAAAACGCCGATAATCAAGAAGAAATAGTTGAAAGTTGGGATTACTGTGGTAATTATTTGAAAAGACTAGATTATCAAATTTGCCTTTCGAATGAATTAAAAAATCTGGAAAAAAGTTTAGACGAAGAATATTCAAAAGCGTTAAAAAGAATGCAGGAATTTACCAAAAAGGGTGTTTTAAATCTAACCGATGCTCAAAAAAAATGGGACTCGTATCGAGAAGCAAACTGTCAGGCAGAGGAAGGAATTTATGGAGAAGGAACTGATGCGGTCGGAGCCGGACTTCAATGTTATTTAAAATTAACAAAAGAAAGAAAAATCGAAATAAAGCGAATATACGGAAGTAAATAAAATTCTAGAAATGGAACAAAACAAAGAAGAGAAAGAAGCCGAACGCCTACGAAATGCGGCGATTCGGATAACGATGATGCCGCGTGATACGAACGCGCACGGCACGATTTTTGGTGGAATAATTTTGAGTTACATTGACGTTGCCGGCGGAGTCGAAGCAGTTCGACACACGGCGCATGACCGATTTGTAACTGTTGCAATGAAGGAAATTATCTTTCACGAACCCGTTTATGTCGGCGATCTGGTCAGTTTTTACGCGACGACGGTAAAACTCGGCAATACTTCGATCACGATTAAAGTTATCGTCGAAGCCGAACGCTTCGGCTCGCACGGTCAAACCGTCAGAGTAACGGAAGCCGAAGTGATTTATGTCGCGATCAATCAATACCGCGAAAAAGTGAAGGTCGGGAAGTGATTTTCACTTTGCGATTTACGATTGTTTTTTACCGAGCATCGCGAAAACATTGAAAACACGGATATACTTAGCGAGGCTACAAACTTGATGTTTTTGTTTCAAAAGTAGAACAGACTGTTAGTCTGTTCACACGCCGGAACAGACTAACAGTCTGTTCTACCGGGAAAACATATTTTCAAAAAACCCAAATTGTTCCCTTTTACAGTATAAATCCAAATATTTATCCGTGTTAATCCGTGGTTTCAATTCCTAATTTTTATTTGATGAATGGAGATAAATTAAACAAATTCATTGATTTACGCAACCGGATAAAAAATCTGAAAACCGTCAAATGCCGCTTGAATCACGAGCGCGTTCTGATTGATAAACAGACGAATCTGCCGATTTCGCAAAGCGTTCCCGAAACGGTTTTTGAGCGCATCGGTTTTTGCCGTCCGGAAATCCGGCGCGAAAGAATTTCCTGCGGACATACGATGGCGCGTTATATTCTGGAAGACGCGCTGACGCTTTTGGAATGCGAAGAAAGCGACATACAAGATTTGCGAAACGATTTAAATGAAACGGCAAGCCGGATTCACGCGCTCGACCACGAAAAAGGTTTTGCCGAAAAACGTCTGGCGGAATTGATCGAAAAAAAACATTTCGAGCCGGAACACTTTTTGCCGGAAGATTTGGAATCCGCAAAAAAGGAAATAACATCAATCGAACGGCAGCACGACCTCTGCATCGAAAAAATCGCTGATGTGCGCACGAGTTTAATTATTGAATTGCAAAGAGTTATTGAGAAATCAATATAAAATGGCAAAAGATGCGAAACCGAACGGAAATTACGTTTTTTCTGATGGATAAAAATCCGCAATCTGAAATCCGAAATTGAAATATGCCGACCTGGAAAATGGAAATTGAATACGAAGGAACGCGCTATCGCGGCTGGCGGATGGAGCATAACCAGAAAACCGTGCAGGGCGAAATGCTCGGTGCGGCGCGTCAGCTTTTTTCTTCAAAAACCGAGATTATGGCGGCGGAAGACACCGAAGCCGGAGTTCACGCGCGTTCCAATTCGGCAAGCCTGAAGGTTGCCGAACTGACCGCAGACATTACGCCGCGTCAGATTTTACAGGGCTTTAACGAACTTTTGCCGCACGATATAAATATCCTGAAACTGCAAAACGCGGACGAAAATTTTCATTCGCGGCGCGACTGCGTTGCGCGTGAATATATTTATCGAATCTCGACCAGAAGAACCGCTTTTGCCAAAAATTTCGTCTGGTGGAACAAAGACAAAATAAATATCAGTGAAATGCAGAAAGCCGCCGAATTGATTAAGGGCACGCAGAATTTTGTTTCATTTGCGGAAATCGAGGAAGGAAAAAGAATTTCGACAAACATTTTCGTCGAAAAAGCGGAAGTTACGGCGGACGAAGATTTAATTTTATTTCGCATCCGCGCCGAATATTTTTTGCCGAAAATGATGCAGAGATTAGTCGGAAATCTGGCGGAAGTCGGGCGCGGCAATCTTTCGGTCAGAGATTTCGAAAGACTTTTGAAATTCAACACAAATGCCGCAAAAAAAATCTCCGCGCCGCCTTCGGGGTTGTTTTTGGAAAAGGTTTTTTATGAATAAAAATCAGCAGAAGCAAGTGCTTCGCTGATTATTCAACTGATGTTACGCAGCGCAGGATTTTCACCCCGATAAATCGAACTGTAAGTTGCTTCTGCGTAAGGTGAGTATTCAACTTGATTTTATCCAAACTTGCTCACTACGGTTCGTTATACTGATTTTCAATTAAAATTTACTCTACTTGCCATTTTCCATCTATTTATCCTAAAGTCAAAGAATAAGAAGTTTTACAAAAATTTGT